>JAQGHT010000040.1 GCA_028291565.1 Planctomycetaceae bacterium
ACGGCGACGCCAACAGATTGCCGGTCGGGGCAAATTCGAATTTCGGCTTGTCGATCGGAAGAGGCTTGCCATTCAGTTCCGTCAGTTTCGGCTTCGGATCGAAGGAATCGACGTGCGAGACACCGCCGTGCATGAACAGGAACACGACACGCTTGGCCTTTGCCGGAAACTGCGGAACTTTCGCAACAAGCGGCCCGGAGTTTGGTGCTGTTTCAGCCGCCGACACATCAGAAGCCAACATCCCCGCGAGCGCAATGCTACCGAATCCACAAGCCGATTGGCTCAGCCACTGACGACGCGAAAGTTGGCAGGAATGCATTTCTTCAGGCTCCAAATTTGAAAACATCAATGACATGCTGCCACCCATTCGAAAGAAAAGCAATTGGGTTAATTTACGACCGGTTGATTGCACTTCCGAAAGCAGACGAGAAACAGAAGACAAGTGGAACACTAATCTCCGCTAATCAGCGCTAATTGGGGACAAAGTCATTACGATGCCAAGCCGCGCGATTCGTTCTGTTTTCAATGATTGCAGGCGAACTTTGCATTTCCTGATTAGCGTTTATTAGCGGAGATTAGTGTTCCCACCTCTTTTCCTCTTTTTCTAAATCACCTCGAATCACGCGAATTGGGATGAGCATTCCGACACTTTTTAGTCGCTTCTTTCCGACTCATTCTCTTCTGCTTTTCTGTTGTAAGTGGTTGTCATTTTCTGTGATTCGTTCCGCACCCGAATTGGGAATTCTCAGTCGTGAATGTCGGATACCAAAATCCGTTTCCACTGCAGCTCACCTTTCCGGCCGAAGTTGATCAGATAGCCCACTGATTGCCTTGCGATTCGCAGGTAATTGAAGAGTTGTGCCTCGTGTTCCGCGTTCAATTCTGTGACTGCCTTGAGTTCTACGACGATGCCATTAAAGACCAGCAGATCCGGCTTGTAAGTAGTCTCGAGTATTTTCGATTTGTAATGAACGATTAATTCGGCCTTTCTGAGAAACGGAATCTCACGGAGTCCAAGTTCGATCTCCAAGCTTTGCTGATAGATCTCTTCCGCCATGCCGTAACCAAGCACATTGTAAACCTCGAACGCCGCTCCCATCAAATCGTACCCCTCTTGTCTTAACATCATCAGTCGCCTTTCGGGAATTCAGGAAACAGAATATGGAACACTCTGATTGCACGTTGACGTCGCCTCTCCTGTCGGACCGCAACAGTTGAGAAATACAAGAGAGCGGAACGCTAATCTCCGCCAATCAACGCTAAATAAGAATGAAGAAAATGCAACGCCGATTCATTCGGTTTGTTTCATTTCCAATTGTTTCTCGCTGGCCTTTTCTGTCTTAATTAGCGTTTATTAGCGGAGATTAGTGTTCCCTTTCCCTCTTCTCTTTTTCCATTTTCATCACTTCCAGATCTCACCAGCTGAAATGCGACGTAGTCGTTTCGGTTGCAATCATTCACGTTGCCAATATTTGCCTCTTTGGCCTGCTTCAATTCAGATACACGTTCACTCCAGATACACAAATTCATTTTCGCAAAACAGGATTTGACAATAGCTCTGCCAGGCGGCCAAGCGGCGTTCCGCTTCCGGACGCGCTGCAGCGTTTGGTGCGGTCAGGTACTTTTGCAGGAATTCTTGGGCTTGAACCATTTCGGCTGGAGACGGCTTTTTGCCGAATGCCAGCATGTGGGCTCGTTCAATCCGTTGCTCGTCCGATCGTTTCTCGTCATTCAGTAACTGCTGCGCCAGTTGTTTCGCCTGCTCTCGAACGAGGGGACTGTTGAGCATGAACAATGACTGCGAGGCGACCGTTGTCTCGTTGCGGACTGCGGTGACTCCGTTGGGATCCGCGGCGTCGAACAGGGCCAGGACATCGGGAAGCACGTTGCGGACCACTGGCAGATAGATACTGCGTTTGGCGAACGTCGTATAGATTGGATCGTCCGCGGCCAGCCGATTGGGCATGATCATGGCTCCAATGTTTTCGGCCTTGCCGACCAGATATTCTCCACTCTCATTGGCCCCGGGACTTCGATCGAGTTTCCCGCTGACCGCGAAAATGGCATCGCGTAATTCATCCGCAGAAAGCCGGCGACGAGGGAATGAAGACAACCACTTTCGGTCCGGGTCCGCTTGCTGAGTCATGGCATTGGACTGTCCGCTTTGCTGATAAGTACTGGAAAGAATCATCAACCGGTGCATTGCCTTGACGCTCCAACCCGATTCGACGAATCGCGCCGCGAGCCAGTCAAGTAGCTCGGGATGCGAGGGGCGTTCGCCTCGGATCCCAAAGTTGTCGCTGGTTGCGACCAGGCCGCGGCCAAAATGATGTTGCCAGATGCGATTGACCATGACTCGAGATGTGAGCGGATTCTGCGCACTGGCGATCCACTGCGCAAGTTCCAGCCGACCACTGTTTTCGATATTCAGAGTCGCCGGATGTGCAACATCGGCCGTTTTGGGTTCGGATGCCGATGGATGGCCGACAATTTGAAGGACGCCGCGGGGCACTGTCGCTCCCAGCGTGAACCGGTTTCCGCGCAGGTGAACACGCAGATTGCGTGGCAACGCTTCCTTGGGCGCCATTACGGTGATGGGTTCTTTCCCGGGTCCTTGAGGAACCGGAAACTCCCACCACATTGACGCATTGCGAACTTCGTTGAGAAACGGCTCGGTACTGCGAAAGATTCCGGCCAGAGCGTAGTAGTCCGTGGTCCGGATGGCATCGAATTTATGATCGTGGCATCGGGCGCAGGCGACTGTCAGCCCCAGAAACGCTCGACCTGTCACGTCGATCTGATCGTCGACGATGTCCATTCGAGATTGTTCTTTATCGGTTTCGGCGAGCGCCTTGGGACCGATCATCAGGTAGCCGGTCGCAATGATTCGTCGCGCGTTCGTTTCGACGGAATCGGTCGCAGGCAGCAGATCTCCCGCGAGTTGCTCGGTCAGGAATTGATTGTAGGGCAGATCCCGATTGAAGGCGTCGATGACGTAGTTTCGATAACGCCAGGCGAACCTCATGACGGCGTTCGCATCGTTGGCGGTTGTCTC
>JAQGHT010000043.1 GCA_028291565.1 Planctomycetaceae bacterium
ACTTCCCGGCGCGATGCCCAGCTATTCGCCTGGTGGCAATCGGATCTTCTTCTCGAATTCCTCCGCAGGCGGAGTCTGGGTCGTCAGCAGCCACGGATCAGATCAAGGGCTGTTCGAGATCAGTCGGAATGGATGGGGATCGGACTGGTCCACTGACGGACGGATGGTCTATGCCACGAGCACTGCGGGTGGCGCCAATCTTGCGGTGTTCAATCCGGTCGAAGGAGCTACGGATCTGTTGTTCGACGTTGCGAAAACTCCATACAGGCAGATTTTCTGGAACATGGCCTGGTCACCGGACGGCAAACGGGTCGTCTTCAAGGCCGTGACGACCGCAGGAAAACAAGAGGTCGGGATTATCGATGCGCGAGGCGAGAAATTCGGTTTCATCAGACGATTCGAAGGAGAAATACTGGCCAGTTTCGCCTGGAGTCCGCTGGAAAACCGAATTCTGTTTATCAAGCAGGATCCTGTAACGCGACACAATCAGATTTACTTCGTCGATCCCGATTCGAAGGATCCGCCACGTCTGTTACCCGTGCTGGATGAATTGAGAAACTACTCCGACATCGCCTATTCACCAGACGGCAAACGAATTGTCTTTTCCTGCAGCAAGCGGACCTCGTTTGAGTAATAGGCATTTCGCTACCTGACCCTCTGAGCCGGGCAAACAGGAGGCGCTGCCTGGCGGTTCGCCATCCACTTCGTAGGCCGATGTGGAACAGGGGCATTAAGCTGCCGCGCACCGTGGCACGAAACATCTGAAGTATGTCATGGGACGGGAAGCCGCTTCAATCTAACTGGACAAGAATTCGGCGACCGGAAGCGAAATGCTCAGTCTTTCCGAGAGACGGATCGTGGCGATGTCGTCGATCGATAAGCGGCATTGTTCAGCATAGCGAGTCGCTTCACCAGAAACGGGATTGGAATAAATTTCCACACATCGTTCCAAGAGGTTGACGATCCAATACGGGTTGATGCCACTCCTCGCATAGAGCCCTGATTTGCGTCGGTCCTTACTGATCGACGAGTCTGCAACTTCGATGATCAAGACGACTTCTGATGCGGCGGGATGACGATCGCCGTAATCCTTTCGATTTCCCAAAGTAATTGCCAAATCGGGTTCGGGCACGCTGTCTTCCGTCGTAATCGGCTCTTGGTTGCGAACATAGAAACCCGCGGGAAGTCTTTGATGCAGAGCCCAGAACAAGTTTTCCAACACCAGGGTGTGTTGCGGATTCTTGGTCCTTTTCTCGGAAATCCATCCTTCCAACAACTCAACATTGTCGTCTTCACCGAGGATGTTGTACTGATTCAGTAATTCATATTCAGCAACCGAGAACTTGCGAACAGAAAACGCAGGAGGTGCGGACTCCGGAATCTCCGATGCACTTGCGTGGGTGGCAACCTGCGATGACGCTAACTTCGAATCGAGAACAGTGCTGGAGCTCAAGAATATTCATCCCTCAGAATCATCCTGGACACATTCCTCGATTATCGGCGATACAAGTGGATGATTCAATCAGAAATCAATGAAATACGGACGTCTGAACATCTCTGGACGGCTTCAATCCTTGGCGGGGCTCGGCGGAAATCGTTAATGCTGACCATCGATTCGGTCAACATGTACTCGACTTCGGCTTTCTTCAGTTGCTCAAGAACATCAATCAGTAACTCCTGCTCCGACCTCAATTCCCAACTATTTCAATTTTCCGTCGAGTATGAAAGTCACGACTTTGAACTTTGAGCGCGGACATTTCGATCGAATGGAGGGCGGTGTTGAGCCATCGCACTCCAAGGGTGGCGGCAGACTTTCCGCTCTGTTGAACCCAGCGCCTCATCAGGCGAACGGATCGCGGGCGGGTCGGTTGCGGAGACTGTTGGCTTCGGCGTCGAGCCCCCCGGCCGGATCCACAAATACTTCTTTCACCGGATCAAACGACAGCTTGCGGTTCAGAATCCAGGCGATTGCCGCGGCATGACAAACGGTGTGTGAACGTCGCATGACTTCTGCGTTGGCGACTGGCTTGGCTCGCGACTTGACGCAGTCAAAGAAGTTTCGAGCGTGTGTGGCCGCATCCAATCCCTTGGCCAGCTTCGCCGTGTCGGGGACTTCGCTCTGGAGCGATTTGGGTGCCAGATCCATGCCACCACTATCGCCCGTCTCGACCGAACCCCCGTCACCGACGAACCGCACTGGACAGGTGCCGAGTTTCGTGTTCCAGCCTGGGCCTCGGTCACCGAACGGATTCTTGACAAAATCAACGATCAGCTTCACGCCACTCGCGTAGGTACAGGTCACGTTGGTGGGGGTCGGCTCGTAGACGGTCGGCGACGTGTCATCGGCGTTGATGGCCCACTGGCAGAGATCCACAGTATGCGCACCCCAGTCGAGCAGTCGAGCACCGGAATCAAAATCGTAAAGACCGCGCCAACCTCCGCTCACATACTTTTGATTGTAAGGTCGCCAGGGTGCCGGGCCCAGCCATAGGTTCCAATCGACGACGTCTCGGGGCGGCGTCGGTTCGGCTGGCAGCCAGTCGTTTCCGAGCGTCGGGATGTAGACCGAGGCATACAGCGTGTGAATCTTTCCCAGTTTCCCCGTCTGAGCGAGTTTGACGGCCTCGATGAAGTTCGGGACGCTTCGCCTTTGAGTTCCCGCCTGGAACACGCGGTTCGTCTTCTTGATCGTGTCGGCGAGCGCCTTGCAGACATCAATGGTGATACCGCACGGCTTCTCGCTGTAGACATCCTTGCCCGCTTCGGCCGCCATGATCGAGGCGGGGCCGTGCCAGCGGTCGCCCGTGGCGATGAGCACCGCATCGATATCTTTGCGGTCCAGGATCTCGCGGAAATCGCGGTAGAGTTTCAGGTCCTGATTGCCGTAGTGCTTGTCAACCAGTTCCTTGCCGGCATCGCGTCGGCTGGCTTGGACATCGGCGATCGCCACGCATTGCACATCAGGCAGTCCGAGCATTCCGCCGAGCACGTACTTGCAGCGTGGACCGATACCGATCACGCCCAGCGTAATTCGCTCACTCGCCGCGGCCTTCTTCGGTTCCAGGCCGAGCGCACTGCCAGGAACGATCATCGGCAGTGCAGCCACTCCGACCGCCGCAGCGGAACGAACGAGGAATTCGCGACGATTCGTGCTGTGTCGCTCAGACATGATTGATTCTCCCAGAGGCAAGGAAGTGAAATGGAATTCAAACGTGACGATCATATCAGCAGCGAGCGCATTCGCAACTCGCGGGCACCAGTCCGGCAACGAACGTTTTCAGACACAATAGCCCTGATTGATGCCAATAGGGTACCCTCCGAGCGTCTGAAGATCCATCCGCGTCAGACGAGTTTTTATCTGTTCGCGACCACCAATGAAATGTTTTCGACGCGTATTGCCGCGATCGAACGTCTCAATCTTGCCCACGCGGAGTTTATTCTGTTCGCGCCGCCACGAATGAGTCATTCTCAACACAGATCCCCGCGATCAAACGTCTCATTCTCGACCGTGTGCGGTATCATTGACAGTTGCCTTGAGACTA
>JAQGHT010000055.1 GCA_028291565.1 Planctomycetaceae bacterium
ATGAAGGCGAAAAGGCAAGCCGAAGATTCCTTGCCCGAAATCCCTAAGCACCGTCGCACCGAAACCAACATGGTGCAGACCTATATTACTGTGGCGGCCGTCCTGGTCACGATGTGCATGGCCGTCGTGTTCTTCTCGGGTAAGAAGCCAGCTGCGGATCCGAAGGACGATCCAAAGTCTCAGGCCCAACTCGATGGCGCCGAACAAGTCCTGCCAGTCGAACCGAAACCAGAGCCAAAATTAGAACCGAAGCCTGTACAACAGGTTGCCGAAATTAAAACGCCGTTAACAGTGGCGCTGGCGCCAGCTTCGAACGAGAAGTCCAATCCGGATCCGCGCGAAGCTCTGGCACCAAAACAGTCGCGTGAGATTCTCACCAGATCTGTGACGTTGGGACTGCGAGAAGCACTGGCGAAAGGTAAAGACCATCGTGGAAAACTGGCCGATCTGCCAGAACAGCTGAACCAGAAGGGATTGACCGCCAAGCTCATTTCCCCGATCAGCCTCAATCTGACGGTGAAGGAAGGACGGACGGATCCAGCAGGCAAGGTCAACTTGCAAGGCAGCATGCTTGATTTGAAATTGACTTGTACTGACGTGGATGCCAACACGAAGCAAGCGAACGAATTACATCTCGAAATCGGAAACGGAGCGATTTGGATCTTCGTACCCGCCACGAATACCGAGGAAGGTGCGAGCGATCTCATTGATCGACTCAGATTCAGCCTGCTCGAAATGCGGACGGCCGAGGCCGATCCATTCGTGCTGCGGATCGGTTTCATGCCTCAGATGCCCGCGATTCCCTTAAGTGGACTTCAATCGGTGGACGGGGCGCAATTCAAACTCGGCCAGCCAGATCAAGGGCGGGATGTCAAAGAATTGTTGATGGCCGTGAATCGGTGGAAATACGAGGTGCAGTCTCCACTGGAAATTACACTTCAAATCAATCGTATCACTCTGGCAATGCTGCACAATCAAAATGCGGGATGGCCTCTGACCAATGTCGTAAAAACGGATTTCAAGACTCAATTGCCCACTGATTTCCGGCTTGCAATCGCTCCTGACGGTCCTGGTTCACCAGAGATCGCCGGAAAGCTGAAAGTTGACACCCATTTCGACCGTGAAATCGCTTCGGAAAAACCTGCCGTCGCCGCGGAGTTAAAATTTCCCGTCCCTCCGCCAGTACCACAAGCCGTGGATCACGATTCGTCGAAAAAGAACGAAGTTGTCGCGTCCGAACCAGAAATGCCTGATCCCAACAACAAAGAAGCGGTTAAGGCCTGGAAAGCCAAAAAGATGAAAGAGGCCAAGGAGGCCAGGGATGCGAAAGCCGCTGAAACAAAAGCCAAAGCGGAAGCCAAGAAGGCCAAAAAGGCTGGTGACCCCGAGTTGAAAACGCCTGAGAAAACGACCGAAAAAGAGGGCGCAGACAAACCGCCGCCCCCCAAGATTGAGGAACCGCCCCTCAGCGACCTGGCAAACGAGGCCATCTTGAACGAACTGTTTCGTCGATACGGGCGTTTAGACGCCAGGCTGGTCATCCGCATGCCCGCGAATTCAGAATTTCCCGAGATTGTTATCCTGCGTTTTGGTGAATAATTGTCCTGACGAGTCGCCCACGACTCGCGACAGTGATTTCAAGAGCATCTCTTGATCAGGTGTTGCCTCAAATGAGTACTGGATTTGAAGATTTCGATATTCATGAATTCATTGAATCCTTCCGGCACGCGCTATCGGCCCCAGATTCCGTCCAGGAATCAGCGTTAGCCGCCATGCTGGTGATCTACGGGCAGCAATGTGACGAAGCGAATCGACGTTTACGTGAATGCGTCACGCTGTCGCAAAAGGGTATGTACGCGAACGCCGTCGCGCTTGCCGAGCGCGAGCCAAACCTGCTGGATCGCAGTTCCGCATTGGAGATCCCCGAACGTGATATCCTGTCGACAGTTGCCACGGCACTCGGAGTCAAAGCGCCCTCGCTGTTGAATCGTGATCTGATTGAAACTCTGCAGGAGACTTACCAAAAAGGGAGTTCCGTCGAGTCGAACCTGAGAGTTCTGCATCGGTTGACATTGGCCCGCGCCCCATTGCCAACGCGTCTGACAATCATGCGTCGTTTGCAGATTCAAGACTGCAACCTGCCATTCATTGATGCCGATATTCGCACTTTCGAAAGGACGTGGTTCAAACGGGCGGTCGACTTCGCGCAGCCGTTCGCGAAGGCGGGAAATGCCGAAGTAATTAATGAGATTTTGAATGACTTGAAGGAAAATGGATACCTGGAAACGCCCCCGCAGCAGCTCCTTTCCGCCCTGCAGAATCTCCTCTCGAAATCCCAGTCCTTGCAGCTTCCGATCCTCGCGGACGAAATCAAAAAGGCCTATGCAGAGCGTGCGGTTGCATTATTAAAACAATTGGCAGCCCGCTGGAAGAATCTAGTGGCCCAGACCGGCATTGCTGATGCAACAACCAAATATCAAGTCGGCGAAGCACTGACCTGGGTCAATCGAAAGCTATCCGAAGAATCGCGTGAAACGGAGCGGACTAAAGCGAAATCACACCTCGGTAATCTCCTTGGAAATCCCAAGGCGAAGCGTCAGGACGTGGTGGCTGCCTATCAGGCAGCACACCAGCTCTCGGCCATCGACATGATGCTGGAGGGCCGGTATGAGCTGTGGACGCAAGCGATGAACCGACGCAATTTCAAGAACATGATCGGTATCGGAATCGTCGCCCTGATGCTGCTGGGAGGAAGCGGGATCGGGTATCTGCAATTGATGAATTCCGCGGCACAGTCGCAGGATGAACGAGGATTTATCGATAACCTGAAAAAACTGGTGCAGGCCAAGAAATTCGACGCCGCATTGGACGCGGGCAAATATGCCTCTCCCAAATTGGCTGAAAATCCGCAGGTCGTCGCCCTGCTGGAAAGCGCCCGAGATGGACAGAAAGGCTCGGACAAGTTCGCTCCCGCGCTGGCCGCTTTGAAAGACGCGGAGGAAGACGCAGACTTGGAATTTCTGGAACGAGCTGCCCGCGAGGTCGCGAAGAATGATGCCGAGCGGAAACAAATCGACGAACTGGTCGCCAGCTTGCCAAGTAAAAGTAAGAAAAAAAAGCCGGAGGAGCCGAGCGGAATCGGGCAGGAAGAGATCGAAACGCGGGTTGCTGCCCTGCTAAAAAAGACGAATGACCTGCTGGCGAGTACGCAAAAAGGAAATTTTGGTCCTGAACAAAGTGAGCTTTCCGAGAAATACCGCCAGGAATTCTCAAAACTGGATGCGACGGCTCGCAAACAGGGGCTGGATATCGGCGGATTGACACGTGTCAAGACGGCACTCGACAAGGTCGCTCCCTGGAAAGCCGTGGCGACCAACTTTTCGCAATTTTCGACAGACATGGAGGCGGCGACAGCTTCCGATGAATCGCTGAAACGGACCGCCGAATTCCTGAGTTCCACTCTGGCCAAGGTTCATCCGGAAGTCAAAACTCAGCAGCGTGCCAAGGCCGCGGAGAAAGACCTGGAAGCCTGGAAGCAGGCCCTCAAGCTCAAAGATTTGCTTCGCACCGGAGAAGTCGATTCGAAAGTCCGACAGTTCTGGTTGGGTAAGCCACCCGCTTCGATTGTGGATGCGGCCCTCGCTCCTGCGGAAATGCTGCGACACCGAGATTTCGCCCGTCCGGATTCCGATGCCTTCAAACTCAAGACGCGATTGCTGGCTCCTGATGTCAAGGACGTGTATTGCATTCGGATGGAATTGGCCGAGCCGTATTGCTATTGGTACACCAGCAAACCCCTGGAAGCCGGTACAGATCTCGTCAGTTGGCCCGTCATTACAGATCGCGAGGGAGGCACAGCTAATCAACCGATCCGGGGTAAACGGAAGAACTCCGAGCTTTCTCCGCAATCCAAGTTACTGCCCGAACTCGAAAAACTGTGGACGGAAGCGACAGCCGATAACTGGCATCAACTGCTGGCTGACACCTACGAAAAGCTGGCCGCCGATTCCGACATCGATCCCCTGTTGAAACTGCAAATCATGCGCGGGTTCCTGAATCTCGCCAAGAAGTCGAGTATCGGGTATCGTGAGCTCTTGCAGTCGCTCCCTGAATTCGTCGCCATTAGCGGTGCTGAAGGTGTCATCGACGGAAATTGGTATACTCCGAAGAATGTTCTGGCAGCCGAGCGAACGAAAGCAACGTCGCTTTGCGACCGGGCACCGCATCTGGCGAAGATCGCGTCAGCCGCGTCGGAACGCGACAAACGGGCTGTAAGTCAAACGAACGAAGGGATTCATTTAGTCGGTTTTCTAAAACAGAATCATGACGGTGAGACGACATTGGCAAAATTCCCGAATTTCACTGCGGTCAGTGACAGTACGCTGTATGTCGTCTCCGAAGGAACTTGGATTCGAATTGGAACATTCCCGGTGAGCAAACCACCGCACCTGGACGAAACCGCGAACCGGTTCACGGGGTGGCCGGTGTTTTCGGTTCGAAATTCCGATTCCGCTTCCTGAGAGTTCAAGAGGATTTCGATGTGGTACGTGCGTTCGGGTTCGAAAGTCACTGGTCCTTTCGCCGAAGATCAATTGCGCGCTTTAAGAAAGCGTGGGCTATTCTCGCCGGTGCATCAGATTTCGACCGATCGCATGCGCTGGGAATCCTCTGTATCACTGGTCAAACTGCTCGATGCGCAACTTGACGGATCGCTCCCCATGGGAGTGTCATTACCCGGCAGTGGTGGAAAGTCCTCCCCCGACGATCAACTGCCCGATTCCGAAGGGCGGTGGTATTATCTCGACGACGAACAGCAGAAGTTTGGTCCGTTGACCCTGGCATCCATGATCAGCCTGCTTGAATCGGGCACCATCTCGGCTCGAACATTAGTTTGCGCAAAAGGTGATACTGACTGGACGGCACTCTCCCAGCATCCGGTATTGAGTTCGGCCGTGCCGCGCGGCCCCTGGATCTGGTTTATCGTCGTATTCGTCCTGGTTATCGTAACCATCGCGGTCGTCGGTACGGTCCTGATCGTTCGAGAGCATCAAAAAGCCGAAGTCCCGACCGAAGAAGAGCCGGAAACGGATAAGACAACGACGCCCAAAGAGACGTCTCCTGGTGAGAAGGCAAAAGTCAAGGTGAAGGACAAGGACGACAAATCGGAACCGAAAGATCCATTGTTGATTACGTCGTTAGACGATGAGGATCAAGTCAAGCAGGCCATTGGTCTGGTGATACTCGGCACCCGGATCAAGGGTAAAGAGACCGGTAAAGTCATCGAACAAGTGGATTCGAAAGGATCCTGCTTTGCCATCAGCCCCAAGGGCTATCTGTTGACGAATCAACATGTGGTTGACGGGCACTCGCTGCCGCAAGATGACGTGTTAAAGGACTCCACAGGGAAAGCCGTCAAAGACACCGCAGGAAACATCATCCCGGTCACCATTGAACATCCCGTGGTGGTGTTCTTCAATCGGATCCGGTACGAAGCCAAAGTTTTGCATGTGGACAATACATTCGATCTCGCAGTGCTGAAGATTGAACGCCAGCGGCCTCAGCCTTACTTCGCGATCTCGCGAAAGAACGAGTTTCGACGAGCCGGTAAATGTTTCGCGCTCGGCTATCCTGGCGTCGCCAATCGACCGCGGAGCGAGGAAGAACTCGCCCTGGCCGCTGCGAAGTCGAAAAACACGCGTTTCGAAACGATATTGCTCGACCAGAACTTTGATTACAGTTACCAGCCCGGTGAGATCAGCCGGGTCTCGCGCGATATCAAGAAGCAGTTTCGAATTGAACACAATGCCAAGATCTTTCACGGCAACTCCGGCGGACCGCTCGTTGACGCTC
>JAQGHT010000067.1 GCA_028291565.1 Planctomycetaceae bacterium
TACAGTAATTCGTTCAAGCCCCCCGCCTGCCCCATGACAAGCTCTTTGGTTCCCGGCAGGTAATTGCAGGCAAATTCACGTGGCCCCTTTTTGGGATAGATCCCGCAGACAAACGGCACCTGATGTGATCGCAAACGCTCGATATCGTCGGGATCGAACACGACGTCCGAGTCAATCCAGATCAACTCATCAAACCCATCGGCCAAGGCATCAGTCGCCATTTGACATCGAGCCACGTCGACCTGTGAAAACCCTCGGACCTTCCACACGGTATATCCGCGTTGTTCCAGTGTCAGCAAGGCTTTGTCGCATTCGGGAACAACACTTCCGCCGACGGGAACCAAGATCACACTGTTATGTCCAGATGGCATCGTTCGTCCATTTCACGGTGTTAGTAGTCAAAGTGGTGTATTCATGCGGCGTGAATTCAGGCGACTTCAAGGGCCAACTGACCTTACAGCCTGTCCATGAGATGTTGAATGTCTGATAATCCTGACGCGCAACGCGAGTCTCGAACCCACGCAGAAAGCCTCAGGCAATCGGCACGAATGAAGTGTGGAACTGTGATGGAGAGAATATATCGACAGTCACCTTTGAATTCAATCAAGCTGCAATCTCTTGACGGGCGCCGTGCCTGGCACGCTGTTCAATCCCTTGCAATTCAAGGCCAAGGCCGCGAGAAACACGACGAAAGGCAAGGCGATCCAGATCCTTAGCTGTGTAGAAGTCGCCATAATTCACCCCAACGGCACGATTCGACGAACAACATCAGAAGCTGTCAAATGACCAGGCGAGCGGTGGGTGTAAGCCCACTGGTTTTCGGCATTTTGTCAGTTTTCAGGTGAAAACCAATCTTCGGATACCATCTCTTTTGCGTTCCTCAACACGGCGATCCGAAAATCAAAACGAGTCATTTCACTTCAATACATCAGTGTCGTGGAGGTCTCGCGTTCAAAGCGGCCAACTGTAGCTACGTGAATCGCGATTAAGGGAATGTTTCAGGGAGTTGGCTTGAAGAAGCCCTTCTTTGTCAGGAGGGACTTCAATGCAAAGTAATCAGCTTTCGACTGTATTATTTCCGCTTCGGTGTCCGTTGAAAATACCCCGAACAGGTTCTCGTAATTCTCGCTAAACCAGCCATTTTCAAAGATGGAAAAGGCGGGTTCCGGTGGTTTCGGATCCGCACCGGCCTCGATCAACTTGATCATCAGCGAGAATCTTCCATGGCCCATGCAGGCATAAAGCGGTGTATTATTATTTCCATCGACGTGATTGATATCTGCTCCTGCCGCCACTAATGCAAGTGCATTTTCATCACGGTTCTTGTAAATCGCATAAAAGAGTGGCCTGGAATTGGGGTTAGCGGCATTTCCCGTATTGGGAAGATTGGGGTTACCTCCATGCTTGAGCGCCTCGCGCAACCAAAAGACATCGGCTTGTTCTGCGGCGAGATGCACAGCCGAAGTTCCCACCCAATCACAGAGATTCGGATTGGCTCCTTTGTCGAGCAGCTGTTGGTACGATTCTTTGTCACCACGTTGAATTGCAACATAGAGCGCGGTCTTCTTCGTTGAGTCCACGGCATTCACATCGGCGCCTTTCGCGATCAGTTTTTGAGCGACAGCACTGTTACCGTTTCGTATCGAAACGATCAAATCGGGATCTCCACCGCGAAGCAAAAGCGTGATCGCAAGACACAAACGCGCAAGTTCTCCATAAAACATCAGTGGGGCTCCAATTGCCAATTGATGTGAGCAGAGCCGTTGCTACGAGGATAGAACCGTGCGTCAACGCCCAACCCCAACCTGTCAGTTCCTAAGTAATTGGAAAACGAGCCTCGCCTCACACTCCGACAGGTAAATCCAATCGAACTATTTCGGTTCTTCGAGATTCACTGACCATTCCAGGATTGTCCCGTCCTTCGCTGCCGTCGCAATGCGATGAGTATTGGGAATGAAGCAAGCCCCAGCCAAAATGTTTGTGCGGCAGGGAAAATGGACGACGGTTTTTCCATGTTCCAATGAATATACCGCCACAATACTTTGCCGCCCGGTGCCTGTGTCGTAGGGGATCAGCAGAAATTTTCCGTCATCGGAGAAGTCTAAGTGGCATACCGACCCTGGAAATTCCCTGGGAATCGAAAGTGGCTCACCTTGGCCAGCAATGTTCCAGATTTGCACGTTTGGCCCCGCAGTCGCCAGTAACTTCCCGTCACGTGTGAAGGCCATCGTATAGACCGCGCACTCAGTTGTCGGAAACCCTTTTTCCTCGACTAGACCGTTCGCTGACAGGAGCAACGCCCCGCTTTTTATTCCGACAGCAACTTTCCGGCTATTGGGATGAAAAGCGGTGGTCGAGATAATTGGAGTGGAATCCGGGGCAATCAATCGAGCATCGGCCTCGCGAAAGCGAGCCACGACTGCCCATGTTTCGGTCGAATAGAGACTAACATCCCCGTCGTTCGAACCAATACAAAAAAGCTTGCCGTCAGCGGAGAATTCAATGGAATTGCTCCAGCTTTCTTCGGGCAATTGTATTTGCCGCGCGAGTATTTGGGTTTTGACATTGAAGAGACTGACTGTGTCGGATGCAAAACGGCAAGCCAGCATCTTGCCATCCGGCGAAAAACAAACTCCGGTGACCTGCACTTTCGCGGCCGTGAATCGTGCCGAAACCTTCCAAGTTTCAGGATCGACAAGCACGATCTCGCCGGATACAAGACCCGCGGCGATGACGGAGCCGTCACGGGACCACTCCATTGCGGCCACTTCACCGTCAAGCTTCCATTCATGGATCGGCTGAATACCTGGCATCGGCATATTTCCTTTGCAATTCAAGGCGACGGCCGCCAGTGAGACGGCTAACGTGATGATGATCCACTTGGTTTGCGCTGAAGTAACCATGATTCAATCCCATTGCCCAGCGGGCAAACGCAGTTGACTTTTCAAAAGCTAAAGTCAACTGGTTCGATTATAATTCATGACCCATTGGACTGCTCAATTATTCCATTGCGAAATCGATATGGCTCATTTTCGTAAGCAACAGTTAAGGCGCGAGGGCTATCCGGCCCCGCGCCTCATCCTCAAATCAGCCGTGTTGACGCTGTACCGGGCGGCCGGAATTCGCCACTACTTCGTCTTGGCTGGGAATTCGACCCAGTTTCCCTCACCGTAATTGCCATAGCTGACGCTGCCTGTATTTCCAACAGTTGGATGTCCAATTTTTGTCGCCAAGTCTGTCATGCCGTTAGCACACCCCCCCTGAGAACAACCAAGATTGATCAACTTGCCATCCGGTGCCAGCTTCCGATTAAGTAGGTCTCTCACACTATTCGGCATATTCTGAAAAGTCAGGTGCTGGCCGTCGCTTGTCGCGATACCTCCAGCTCCCCCGCCGTGGCCGCTGAGTACGACGGCGGGAAGACTGCCATCAGGGACCGCCTTCAGGTTCTCCTCCAAATCGGTCCAACTTGAGACGCCTTCCTTGATCTTCGTTCCCCTCGGCGCCTGCCACCAAAGCCTTGAAGCGTCGTTACTGGTGGTTGAATCACTTACGAACACAAGGCTGCCTTTAGGAATCGGAATTCGGGTTCCGGTTCCTGTGGGCACCGTAACGCTCGGCTTGCTATCCTTTATCACTTTCACCGCGTCAATAGCGCTCACAGACGCGACCCAACTGCTGAGCGCGGCGATTCCTTGGGTGACTTGATTTGCCAGGGCCGTATTGTCCGCAACCATTTCGGCCTCGGCATCGTCGGCTTCTGTATCGACTGCGGTCTGAACGGCGGCGGTCCCCACATCGAAATCGGTCTCGGCATCATTTGCAATGGAATCGGCTGCCATTTGCGATGCCGCATCAGTTGCCACGAGATCGGTCAAAGAATCATCAAGCTGAGTATTCGTATTGGCTTGCGCTAATGGAACAGTTGTGTTCGAGTAGGTGTAGGCATCATCGACTTCCGTATCGCATTCTGTCTGGAACGCATCCGCAGTGGTCGCAGAGGCTGTTTCATCATCATCCGCCAGCGTATCCACGTAGGTGATCGCGGCAGGGGCGAGAGATGCAAGGTATGTCGCATGATAGGCCGCGAGGGTGCCGTTAAGCGTCGCGAAAGTTTGCGTTTCGCTCGACATTCTGGTCGCATTCGCCGCTTCCACGGCTGCCTCCAGTGTGGCTTGCGGAGAACTCTGAGCAGCAGCCCAAGCATTCTTTGCCG
>JAQGHT010000096.1 GCA_028291565.1 Planctomycetaceae bacterium
AACGGCAGAAAAACGGAGTCCCGGACTTTTTCTGTCTTGCCTTCCCAGATTGGACGCAGACTGAAGCCTTCCAGATCGGCTGGCGACTTAATTGCGAGCATGTCACAGAGGGTCGGGAACAGATCCAGCAAATAGGTGAACGCGGTCGACGATCGCCCCCTGGAGATTCCACGACCAGCTATGATCAGCGGAGTGCGCATGCTGTGCTCAAAGACGCTTTGCTTGCCCAATAGCCCGTGGCTGCCCAGAGCCAGTCCGTTATCGGCCGCGAAGATAATGATTGTATTGTCCGCCTGTCCACTCTGTTTGAGGGCCGTGATGATCCGCCCAATCTGCTCGTCCATATGCGTGATCAGGCCGTAATACTCTGCCAGTTGATCGCGGATCATCGCTTCGGTACGCGGCCAGGCTCCGAGGTCTTCATCACGGCCGCCTTGCATCATGCCGTTGTCGAATGGGAGCTGCGGTAAAAAATTCGCCGGTAGGGGCGGCAGGCTGCGATAGTAGGGCTCGCGAAAGCTCAGCGGGGGTTGGCGTGGATCGTGCGGTGCGGTGAACGCCACGTAGGCCAGGAATGGTTTCTGACCGTCTTGCGACTTGAGAAACTCTATGGCTGAGTCCGCGAATAACTCGCTGGAGAACTTCTCGCCGGTTCGTTCGGCAGACAGTTTGCCATCCGGACCGAGATCGCGGACGGGAACCTTGGTGTGATCCGACATTCCCCCGAACATCACGGTCTTGCCACGTCGGAATGCTCGCAACCACGAGGACTGGCCATTGTGCCATTTGCCGGTGCCAAACGTGACGTAGCCATTTTCTTGTAGTAATTCCGGCCACATCCTGGTCCCCTTCAGAGTACCAGTGTCAATGTGGAACCAGATCTTGCCACTCATCAGCATCGCCCGGCTGGGGATGCAGACTGCACCGCTATTTCCTCCGCAAACGTAATTGCTACGAAAGCTGAAACCTGAAGCCACCAGCTGGTCCAGGTTGGGCGTCTTGATGTGCGGATTGCCGTGGGCCGCAATGGTGTCGGCACGCATGTCGTCGGCGAACAGAAACAGAATATTCGGCTTCTCGGCAGCATTCGTCGAGAACGGTGCGAGCAAAACGGCGATGACTACAAGAATTCTGGCAATCTTCATCGTTATTATTACCCGAAGAACTCGTCGTCGTCGAACAGGTCATTTTCCGTGATGACCGTCAGCCCCTTTTCTGTCAAAGTTTGAATGGCCGTTTCGACGTCATCGACATATAGGGCAATCGCGCCTCGGCCGTGCCGCCGATAGAGCAACGGGTAGGTATAGGAGATATTGATCTCTGCGGCTAAAAGCGCCATACAAACCCGGAGATAGGGCTGCGGATCATCGGGCAGTTCGACTCCGACCAGATCACTTTCGGCGAAAGCAAATTTGGACAGATTGAAGACTTCCCGAGCTCTTTCGGTGTTGTTGACCATCACGCGAATAATCGCGCAGTCGACCGAATTGGCAACGCTTAATGCGATCACGCGGATTTCATTCCGTTCGAGATGCCGCAGCAAATCATGCAATCCGCCGACTCGATTTTCCATGAACACACAGAATTGCCGCAAACTGGGCCAATCGCGCCCACGAATTGTGGTCGGGCCCAGATTCTCTTCGCCACCGAAACTCATTCGATTTCCCTCGTCCCTCTCGGTCGTGTCCGTTGATGCTTTTCAATTTGAGGCCAGTTCCCAGGTCCACTACAACTGTAGCACGACCCCTGTCTCACAATCACTTTGACCGTCTGTCTTACGCGAATCAGGAAACGACGTCAAGCAGAGTTCAGGCCATAAACTCTCAGTGTCTAAGGTTTAAAAGCCTTGAGCGTGAAGAGCGATGCAACTGGAAAAAGAGGCGTCACAATTCGAGATCTGGCTTTGGATTCTGGCTTCTGGACTCATTGGGCGATGTCCCGACGATTCCCGGTCGTTGTTTTGATTTCTCACCGCTCGATTCAAACCCACAGCTTTCGCTTCTTCGACTCTTCACTTCTGCCTCAGGGTCGTGTACCCTTCCCAAGTCCTTTCCTGTCAAAGGACAAGGGATGAGAATGTGGTTCGTGGCGTGCCTTCGAAAGACCGAGTTCGGACACTCTCGACAATCAACATTCCCTGACCCAACGGAAAATGCTTTCCCGCGACAACTCGAAATTCCGAACCAAAACGGCGAAAGGCCGCGATGTCGTCAACTGAGAACCCCGAATTCCAATCGGAATCGCCGAAACCGGCCGCGTATGTCCCTCCGCCTCCGATGCCGGGATGGTTCAAGTACGGTGTCCCGCTCGCGCTGCTGATCTGGCTGGTGTGGTTCATTCTATTTAGTCCACCCAATTCAGAAGAAGTTTCCTATAGCTTTTTCTGGCAACAAGTTAAAGCGGATAATGTCACCAAGTTGATCTTCAACGGCAGTTTCCTGGGGGGCGATTGGGTCGAACCCCCGAATGATCCGGAAGCCAAGACCGAGACCAAGCTTCCCAAACTTTTTTCGACCAACATTCCCAAGGTAGAAGACAAACGCCTGCTGGAGCAGTTGGATCAGCACAAGATCAAATATAAGGTCGTCAACACGGAACCCAGCGCGTGGTTCGTGTTCTTTGTTTACACGGCCATTACCGTCATGGTCGGGGGGACAATTCTGTTCATGTTTCTCCGCCGCTCAAGCGACCCGTTGGGCGGCTCGGGAATGTTCGGAAACATTGCCCGCAGCCCGGCGCGGCGCTTTGAGCCTTCCTCCAACAGCAAAAGTTATAAAGACGTCGCGGGGATGGAAAACGCCAAGCGTGAGCTCAGCGAGGTCGTCGATTTCCTGAAAGATCCCGCTTATTTTCAACGATTAGGCGCCAGCATTCCCAAGGGCGTATTGTTGATGGGCCCGCCGGGTACCGGAAAAACATTATTAGCCCGAGCAACGGCGGGCGAAGCTGGTGTGGCTTTTTATTCGATTAACGGGTCCGAATTTATCCAGATGTTCGTCGGTGTCGGGGCGAGTCGAGTTCGTGACCTGTTCCGGACGGCAAAAGAAAATGCGCCGTGCCTGATTTTCATCGATGAAATCGATGCAGTCGGCCGGATGCGTGGTGCCGGGTACGGTGGAGGCAACGATGAGCGCGAGCAGACGCTGAATCAAATCTTGAGTGAAATGGACGGCTTCCAGCAGACGGATGCCATTATTGTCTTGGCCGCAACCAATCGGCCTGACGTCCTGGATCCGGCCCTGTTGCGGCCGGGCCGGTTCGATCGCCATGTGACCGTCGATCGTCCCACTCGAGACGGGCGGCGTGATATCTTAAAAGTTCATAGCCGGAAAGTTCCACTGGCCGACAATGTCGATTTGGGTTCCATCGCCGCGAGCACGATCGGATTTTCCGGAGCGGATCTCAAGAATCTGGTTAATGAAGCGGCGATTCACGCAACCTGCAAAGGGAAGAACTGGGTCGAAGCCGAAGACTTTGAGGCGGCCCGCGATAAGGTCCTGATGGGGCCCAAGCGTGAAGAAGTCCTCAGTCCTCACGAGCGTGAAATGACGGCCTACCATGAAGCGGGGCACGCCCTGTTGGCCTGGCGGTTGTCGGAAGTCGATATTGTCCATAAAGTTACCATTATTCCGCGCGGGCAGGCATTGGGTGTCACTCAATTGATGCCAAATGAAGAAAATCATAGCGTGGGTGAAAAACGGTTACATGCGAGGCTTGCCTTCACAATGGGCGGCCGAGCTGCCGAGAAGATGGTATTCGATGAATTTACTGCGGGAGCCGAGAGTGATTTAAAGCAGGCCACAAGCCTGGCGCGGCGAATGGTCGGACACTGGGGAATGAGCGAAGTCATCGGCCCGGTTTCATTCCGTCAGCAGGAAGAGAATCCGTTCCTGGGTAAGGAGTTACACGACAGCCGCGAGTTCAGCGAGGAAACGGCGAAAGTCATCGATCAGGAAGTCCAAAAGTTTCTCGTGAAAGCTCACGACCGAGCTTTGGAAGTCTTGCAGCAAAATCGAGCCCAACTTGATCAGCTGGCTCGGGCACTGGTGGAAAAAGAAAGCTTAGGTCAGGAAGAAATGACGGTGATCCTGGGACCGCCAGTCGCAAAGCCGCTTTCAAAAACCTCTTGAAATTTTTCAGGGGCGAGCGTTCAGCGTCAGTCGGGTGGTCTTTTTGAGGAACCGCGAAATGTGGCACTCAAATCGCCGATAACCATTGGGATAACGTTCAATGCGCGCCGGGGCAACTGGCCGGTTGGCACTCGCAACACAATAACTTAATCACACGTTGGTCAAGAGACAGGATTGTCCCGAATGGACGCATCAAAACGGCTGCAGGGTATTTTCACTCCGAACATGGTTCCGCTCGACGCCAAAGGCGAAATCGATGAACCGGAACTGCGCCGCTACACCGATTGGTTGATCGAACGTGGTGTCCACGGACTGTATCCCAATGGATCAACCGGCGAATTCCTGCGTTTTACCCCAGAAGAACGCCGCCGCATCATCGAAATCATGGTCGACCAGACCCGGGGGCGGGTACCGATTCTCGCGGGAGCCGCGGAAGCCAATACACGCGAAACCATCAAGGCCTGCGAGCACTATTACCAATTGGGAGCCCGGGCGGTCGCCATCGTCTCCCCATTTTATTACAAGCTCAGCCCGGCATCGGTCTATGCCTATTTCAAGGAAATTGGCAAGAACACACCGATTGATGTCACGTTGTACAACATTCCGTTGTTCGCCAGTCCGATCGATGTTCCGACGGTGCAACGCTTGGCGGACGAATGTGAAAAGGTCGTGGCGATCAAGGATTCGTCGGGCGACATTCCGCATATGATTCGGATGATTAAGGCAGTGCGTCCGAATCGACCGGACTTCAGCTTTTTGACCGGCTGGGACGCGGCGTTAATGCCACTCTTGCTGATCGGTTGCGATGGCGGAACGAACGCAACGTCGGGCGTGGTTCCCGAAATCACCCGCAAACTCTACGATTTGACCTTGGCCGGAAAGATCGATGAAGCCCGGCAGGTCCAATATGACTTGGTGACGCTGTTTGACACCATGATCTATTCCGCCGAGTTTCCCGAAGGGTTTCGTGCGGCGGCCGAATTGCGCGGCTTCCGGATGGGTGTTGGCCGCCAGCCATTATCCGAGAATCAACAGCAGGACCTGTCGGCACTACGTAATACTCTGCAATGCCTGCTGGCCGAGCATGGCCTGACTCAAGAACCGCTCGGCGGTTGCCCGATCAGCCGTGACGACAAGTTTGATCCCAAAGAGGTCAATGCGATTGTGCAAAATGTTCTGGCCGAACTGAAACGGCGGGGCTTGGGATCCTAGAAGAAGTCCAATTTTGTCGTAGCATAAGCCTCTGGCTTGTGCGAAATAGGCGTCACGGGACATAGGATTAGCGAAGCAACAATAGTCGGTACTTCAAGCCACGCGACAATGTCGCGTGGCTGTAGGACGGACATTCCTGTCCGTCTGGCG
>JAQGHT010000101.1 GCA_028291565.1 Planctomycetaceae bacterium
TTGCCCTTGAGAGGGATTTCCATCAATCGCCAGCCATCGCGTCCTTCGTTGTAATCCAGCTGACGCATCAAATCCAATCCGGGTTTTGGTTCGAGGTAACAGCGTTGATCCCCATCACCATGCAGGACAATGAAGGGACCTCCCTGCCATCCGGTGACATCTTCGTTTATGGCTTTAATCCAGAATACAAGTTTCGTTTTCCCTTCCAGGGACCATTCCGCATCGCGGGTCTTGGGATACGTCAGCGCCGCGCGAAATCCGGCATAGGGACGAATCACAACTCGTGTGGCCGACTTGCCAACCAATCGCTCAACAGGATCATCTGTGAATTCGGCCTGCGACGTTTGTTGGTCACTGCGTGTTCGCTCGTGAAAATCTTCGATGGACCACTCTGCCGCCTGGCCCTCGGTCCCAATCTCCTCGCGTTTGTCCACGACGTAGAAGTCTCGCCAGGCGAGATTCGCCCCTGCAGCATTCGAAACGCTCAGACCAACCCGATAAAAGCCCGGCTTGATAAATACATAATTAACGGATGCCGTCTTGATTCTCGTGCCATCTCCCATGTCCCAGGTGAATTCCGGTTGCCCCTCGAATTCGTCAGCTGACGTGGCGACAAAATGAACTTCTTCGCCCACGCGCGCAGACGTTGGCCCTTCAATGTATGGTCGCGGAACACTCAATTCTTTCCCGTCCGCAGCTTTGTCGGGCAACGGCCTTTGATCCACCACCAGGCGCGTGACTCCTGCCTCCGCCTGTACGTCCGCGATCGCATTGTCGTTTCCTCCCGCATTCTGACTGTCAAATCGATTCGCCCTGATGTCGATCCAGTCGGCGAATTGGATATACACCCCCCAACGATTTCGGGAAAGCGTATTGTTTTCAATGATCCAGTGATATGCCTTCCACTTCTTGCCTTGAGAGTCCAGATCGCCAATCACGGCCAAACCCGCGCCGTTGTTCCCAATACATGTGTTACGCCGGGCGACGGTGTGACTCGAGGGGCCAAACATGAACACAATTCCGGCGTGCCCGGCGTCAGGCAGATGGGGCGAGTTATGATGCCCGTCCGCGAGTCCATTGAACGAGGCTTCGTTACCTTCAAGTACCGTGTGATCAGAGCCACCCAGCCAGAACCCATAGCTGCAATGGTTGGCCTTGTTGTTTCGAAACACATTGTCCCGAGCCCAGCATTCGAATCCATTGTTGTTGGCGTAAGAACAATCATTTTTCTCAAACAGGTTGCCGGTGCTGCACCAGCCGTTCAGAACTCGCACGAAGATTCCGTCGCCACCGTGAGTGCAATCGTTTTCGATAAACCGGTTGTCATTCGAACCGCTTTCAACCAGCACGCTCGTGGAGTCTCGGGCATGAACCTCGCCGGGGCTGATGCGGATTCCATGGCTCAGAACATTCTTGCGAATCACGTTTTTCGAAGCGTGCCAGAGTTTGAGGCAGGTATTCGACGTATGCGAAAAATCATTGTCTTCGAGGGTGTTCTCATCGGAATCCAACAACACGCAGGCATCCCAGACATTGTTGGCCTTGTTCTTGCGAAGCGTCGTTTTGCGAACGCGCTCGAACACGATGCCACCACGCCGGCCATTTTCACCCCAGCCGAATTCTGGATCGTGAAAATTGTCCGAAAAGTTGCAATTCTCAATCGTCCACCCATCACAATCGACGAGTTTCAAGCCCGTTTCCCAACCACGCGCCTTAAAATTCTTGAGAGTCACATTCGAAACTCCCTTCGCGGAGATGGCGACTCCCTTGAATGCTTTGGGATTCCCTTCGTTTCCGGTCAGTATCAGTCCATCTCCATCCACAGTGATGTTGGATTCTGTGATGACCAGGGGGCCCCGAACCCGCTTCCCGTCAAGCTTGCCACTGGTTTTGACTTCGAAGATTTGTTCCTTCACGGACTTGGAAGTGACCTGAGCGGGAGCTACGGCTGGTTGATCCGGAAAGGCCGCCAGCGGAGCTGGAATGACCGGCGCCGGCACAGCCGGAGCAGGTGCGACTGAGGCAGGTGCGACTGAGGCAGGTGCGACTGGACTAGGTGTCGGAACTGCTTTCGTATCCTGAGGTTCAACGACACCGCCATCCCATTCAATTCGACATTGTGTCAGTGCGAGTGACAGCTTTTCGATACCAGCTTGGGTGACTTTCGTACCGCGAAGCCCAATCCTTTTCAGCGACTTCATGGTGCGCAGGGATTCGATCCCAGCATCGGTCAATGGTGTAGAATCAAGGCCAACCTCGACCAGTCGAGGGATCTTGCTCAGACTTTTCATCCCGCGATCACTCACCTTTGTACCACTCAAAATCAAGCTGCTCAGGTACGGCATGTTCGCCAGATGGCCCAACCCTTCGTCGGTCACGGCAACACCGTGCAGATCCATGTCCCTGAGTGAAGAAATCGAACCCAATACCGCCATGCCCGCGGCACCAAAACCCCCGCCATTGTTGCCGTAACGATTCAAACGCTTGAGTCCCTCCAGGTTTTGCAATCCATCGTCGGAAGTCGTGGATTTTCCCCAGAGATCGATGGCAATCAGATCAAATTCCTCAGCAGGCAATGCGTTCTTTGGGGAGTGCGATGACTCACGCCCATCCAGAAAACGAACGGCTGCAATGCCACCCAGCTGAATGACCCACTCTGCGGCACGACGATCGGGTGCTTCCGCCAGTCGTGGACCTTTTATCGAAGGCTTCGGGACAACTGGGACCGGCGCTGGCCTCGGCTGCGGCGGCAGAGGTTCTGACGGATTCCATGCGAATCCCAATTCGCGCAGCGATGTCCCCAATCGGTCGAGTTGCCAGCGTCGAAGCTGTCCGCTGAATCCATTACTCACCAGTTGATCCTGTTGAGGACCAAATGTGAGTTGATGCGTTCCTGTCGTGTGCCCGAGCCACCTGGCGAGTAATTGACCATCGCGATTCAACACAACGATCGTTCCCGACTGATTGCCCAGAGCCAGATATTTTCCGTCGGGGCTCGCCGCCGCCGCAAGCCATGTCGACTCGGTTTGCCAGTCGCGTGCCGTGCCGTCGACTTTTAAATCGTTTCCAGATGTGAACGCGTCATGAAGCAGTTGTGTGGCCGTTGCCGATTCGATGCCATTGGTCCAACGCCAGAGTACGACTTCGCGTGAGGCAAAGCCTGCCAGCAATGACTGACTGTCCGCGCCGAACGTGATCGCATTGGCCAGCGGCGCCTTGGAACTCGTAACACTGTTGTTACGATCAGTTATTGAGGAAACATCCGTGGCTGAAAACTCTCGCAGCAACTTCCAGGTCTCGGTAGACCACACTTGAATTGTGCCCGTATACGTAGAGGCCGCCAGCATTTTTCCTGTGGGATCAAAGATCAGTTTGAGTATCGTCAACCCTTGATCACCTAACACCCTGTCGCGGGTCCAGGTCGACCCCTTCAGGGTGCCGACGACAATTCCCCCGTTGCGGCCCCCTATAACGACCGTCGCATCGTCTGGACTGACCGCGAGAGTCAGTACAGGAAATCCAACGTCAACCGCTTCAGATGCGGAAATCACCACGGAGTCAGCAGTCTCACGCTTTGTCCAATTCGCAATCCGCAAATAGCGGAAGGGGGACAGGACTTTCGCTTCATGATCCTGAGGCGTGATCATCAGCAATCGCGTTCCCTCATGCGTCCATTGTAGCTCACGAACAAATGCCTGATCGCAAGTCCCAAGTTTATCCCCAGAATCCGCGTTGCGGACCTCCAGGGGGCGATTCCAGGTGGTGATTGCGAACACGGAATCCTTAGGATTCACAGAGCATTTCGTCCACTCAGGATTACCGCTGCGCAGATACTGCGAGAATTCGAGACCATCCAGTCGCCACGCCGCGACGCCGCCACGCAAATTCGCCACTACCAGCCGCTTGCCGTCCGGCGAGAACGCAACCGAAGTGTTATCCCCCTGGTTGCTGTTCCAGGAACCAACCATTTCGATTTCCGGTTTCGTCCATTGGTAGAGCAATACATGGCCGCTCGAACCCGTCAACACGACGTGGTCGGTCGTCGCGGAAACATTCATGCCTAATAGCTTTCCCATTCGCAGGGTCGGAACAATCGCGTCAGAATCCAATGCCACTCGCTGAAGAGTCTTCAAGTCGAGCGCATAGAGGAAGACCGTCTGGGACGGACCGGCCAAACCGGCACTGATTGGCTGCTCGATTCCCTTCTCCTTGACGTCCACTCCGGATCCGTTTACCTTGACTTGAGCATCTGCCTTGACCCCATCGTGCTCTTCGGTCCCCCGAGTCGCTGGAGGTCCAGTTTTCCGTGGTCGTTCCACATCAACAGGTTCGGCGTTCAGAAGCAGCGATAGCCATTCGAATCCATTAACTGTCGCACTCGCGAGTTCAATGTGTTTTGTCGTCTGATCCAGACTGAATGATTGGGGCAGCAGTCCCAGCGATCCACCGGATTGTTGTGTTGCCACATCTCTATCAGAGACAACCACACGCCGCGGGGCATTCACTTCCATCTCGTGTGAGATGTCACGCACATTGTGTTCTACAGCAGGGTTAGAATGGCTGCGCTGTGCCAATCGGGCACCAAGTTCCACCAGCGACATCATCATACGCTCATGTAGTCGCACTGCGGCGGCAGGTGGAGGTGCAACGGGAGGTGGAGCCGGCTTTGGAGCCGGTTCCGTCGCGGGAGCCACATCAGAGGTCGGAGGAGCGGGGGCCGGTGCTGATTCGGGAATTACATTACTGGTGGGCAGAGGATTGACGTCGGTTTTCGGCGCAATTTCGATAAATGTACTCGGGCGTCGTCCTTTGGGCATGTCCGTGGCCCAGGGAGGCAGCATGCCGGGAATGCTGTCAGATCCCCATCTCGGCTCATTACATGCGATCAGCGCATAGCGCTGATCGCGGCTGATTCCAATCTGAACGTTTTTCGCAATCGGAAGATCCTGGCTCAGATCGACAGATTCCATTACAAATAGGTCTCCTTCTGCCTTCAT
>JAQGHT010000116.1 GCA_028291565.1 Planctomycetaceae bacterium
GGACTCAATGGCAAAGGCGTCGCAAAGTCTGGCTCGTCAAAGAGTTCTGCCAAAAACAAGAAGAACTCGCGACGTGGAACACCAGACACGAAAGTTTCGAAAACGAATAAACCGGAAAACCTGTCGCTGGAAGAATGGCAACGGCAATTGCGACGGCAGTTCGGTCGCGATCAGAAGTTCAAGCTCACCAATGTGGGGGACCACCCTGTCTTTTCGGAATTCATGGTGCAGAATCCGGAAAGCCGGAACACGTATCGAGTCGCCATCCGCGGCACACAGCCAGGTGATAACTATTGTTCGTGTCCAGACTATGCCACGAACGAATTGGGAACCTGCAAGCATATCGAATTCACGCTGGGCCGGTTGGGCAAGAAGCGGGACCACAAGGCGGAATTGCACGCGGGATACCAACCCACATTTAGTGAAGTCTATGTCAGATATGGGGCGCAGCGGGAGATCTGCTTTCGCGCCGGTCAGGAATGCCCCGACGACCTGCAGCGGCTGGCCAATAAATACTTCGATAAGGAAGGCCGACTGCGCGGGAATTCCTATTTTCTGTTCGAGAAATTCCTCGAACAATCCGCCGAGATTGCCGCAGACCTACGCTGCTATGACGATGCTCTATCGCTCATCGCGAATGTCCGGGACGACCAGACACGCAGGCAAACCATCGCCAAAGCCTTCCCCGCAGGCGCCGACAGTCCGACTTTCGACACATTGCTGAAAGTCAAACTCTATGACTATCAGCGTGAGGGAGCGCTGTTCGCAGCCCAGGCAGGTCGCTCGTTAATCGGCGACGAAATGGGACTCGGCAAGACAATCCAGGCACTCGCGGCCGCTGAAATTCTCGCTCAAAATATGGGAGTGGAGCGGGTGCTCATTATCTGCCCGACCTCACTCAAACACCAGTGGGAACGCGAAATTGAGAAGTTTACGTCGCGCGATGTGAAAGTCATTGGTGGTCTCTCGCCAGATCGGCGGCTGTTGTTTGAGGCGCCCAGTTTCTTCAAAGTGACGAACTATGACACGGTCTATCGTGATATTGACCTGATTCGACGCTGGGCACCAGATCTGGTGGTACTCGATGAAGCACAACGAATCAAGAACTGGAATACGCGCGTCGCACGCAGCGTCAAGCAAGTTTCTTCGCCGTATGCGATTGTCCTGACCGGAACGCCGTTGGAAAACCGGCTCGAAGAGTTAGTGTCGATTGTGCAGTTCATTGATCAGCAGCGGCTGGGACCGACCTATCGCTTGCTGCACAATCATCAGCAACGCGATGAAAACGGCAAGGTCACTGGATATCGCGATTTGAACAAGATCGGTGAAAGTTTGAAGCCCGTTCTGATCCGTCGGCAGAAAAAAGACGTGGCGATGCAATTGCCGCCGCGGCTGGACAAGAATTTCTTCGTGCCGATGTCCGAACTGCAATTGAAACATCATCGCGACAATTATGAACTCGTCGCAGCCGTCGTCTCGAAATGGAGACGCTATGGATTCTTGACCGAGTCGGACCAGCGTAGACTGATGATCGGCCTGCAGAATATGCGGATGTCGTGCGACAGTAGTTATCTGCTGGACCAGGGAACCGACAGCGGCGTCAAGGCGGACGAAGTCCTGACGCTGCTGGAAGAACTGGTCGAGACTTCCGCGAATAAGGTGGTGATTTTCAGTCAATGGTTGCGGATGCACGCCCTGATTGTGCGTCGCATGAAGGGCAAGCCCTGGGGCCACGTCCTGTTTCATGGAGGTGTGGAAAGCTCCAAGCGCAAGGGGCTAGTGGACACTTTCCGCAACGATCCGAATTGCCGCGCGTTCCTGGCCACAGACGCGGGGGGCGTCGGACTGAATCTGCAACACGCGAATGTCGTCGTGAACATGGATCTGCCGTGGAATCCTGCCGTTCTCGAGCAGCGCGTCGGCCGGGTTTATCGTCTCGGACAGACGCAGCCTGTCAGTGTGGTCAACTACATTTCGCAAGGCACAATTGAAGAGGGTATGCTGGGAGTTCTGCAGTTTAAAAAGAATGTGTTCGCAGGCGTCCTGGACGGCGGCGAAACGAATGTCTTCATGGGCGGCAGTAAGCTCAAACGATTCATGGAGACGGTCGATAAGATTGCGGGAAATATTACCGAGGCACTTCCCGAAGAAGCCGCCGACCCGGAACTCGGACGCAGTTCCCCCACACAGAGCGGAAACGTTTCTGGCGACACTGCGTCTAAAGGAGCGTTGATTTCCGACTCGAGTCATGCGGGACATTCTGACAAAGCAAACTCCAGCGGGGCCAGCGAAGCCACTCCTGCCGGGCCGCAAGACCCGCTCGCCAGTTTGTTGAACACAGGTTTGAGCCTGCTGCAGCAGTTCGCCAATGCAGCTCATCCTCAGGGGAATGGATCCTCAACCAGGCCACAGGGGATTCGAGTCGATCGCGACGCGCAGACGGGCCAATCCTTCCTGCGTCTGCAACTTCCTGAACCGGAAGTTCTGAATGGCGTTTTAACAGCGGTCAGCAAATTGCTGGAGAGCTTGCGAAGATAAGTTCGTTGGACAAGTTTTAAGACTTTTCGCCGATCTCCCTCGACTTTCCTCATTCCAATTGAGTTTGAAGAGTTTTTAGCCACGGATCCACACGGATGAAACACGGATCAGAGAAATGGAAGACAGCCACGGTTTATCAGCGAATCGGACTGCTTGGAGAATTCTGATTGGCATTTTGAAAAATTCTTGACCTTTCTCATCTCTCATCCGTGTTTCATCCGTGTCGATCCGTGGCTAAATTTCCGTCCAAAATGACCGGAATTCACGGGGGATCGGCGAAAAGTGTCCGAAATTTTCACGCATTTGGCCTGTCGGGCGTGGCAATTACTCCTGGCAAATCAATCAACGGAGTTTCGGTCCGGAATGGTTATTCAATGTAGAGCCGGCTGCCTGTCGTGCCATCGCATCGAGCATTGCGCACCAACGGGTTAAAGTCCGATCCGCATTCGGCATGAGTGAGTTTTGTCCGTTTGGGTTTGCATCGTTAAGAATCGATGAATTCGCGAGTTTGAAATGTCAATCGAATCTCTTTTCGATATGCTCCGGTCCACGTGTTAGTTGGCAATCCGTGGAGTGTCCGTAAACGACAAGATGATTCGTACCATGAGTTCGATTCGGCAATTCACCTGTTTCTGTCTTCTATTGGTGGGAAGTCTGGCTAATGTCAATTTCGCCAGCGCAGAGGTCAAGCTTCTTGCTCAAGGACAGTTTTCGGGGACGGCGAGCGATAAATCGGGATTGATTGAGGTCCTGCGCTCGGGCAATGAGCGGATTCCGCACAATCGCATGGGGGGCTTTTCAGCGATTGCCTACACTGGCAAGAATGACCTCTATTGGGGTCTCGAGGATCGTGGTCCTCTGGACGGTGCCACTCCGTTTGCCTGTCGTGTGCAGCTGATCAAGATTTCTCAACAACAACCGGGCCAGACGTTGCAGGTCTAATTAGTGGCCACTCACCTTTTGAAGACAGAGACGGGCGAGCAGCTTGTCGGTAGTTCGAAAGCGTTCGATCTGTTGCATCCTGACAAATCGCTGCGTTTCGATTGCGAAGGACTTCGCGCTGGTCGCAATGGTCAGATTTTCATTTCCGATGAATATGGTCCAATGCTCTACGAATTCTCCTCGGACGGGATTCGTCAGCGTAGCCTGCCCCTGCCTGCCAAGTTGCGAATTGCGAAGCCGAATGCCGATCCCATGCAGGAGTTAATCAGCAATCGGACGGGACGAATTCCCAACGGCGGCACGGAAGGTTTGGCGATTTCACCGGACGGATCGACTTTATTCGGAATCATGCAGAATTCATTGATTCAGGACCACGGGGAAAACGGTCATGTTTTGCGACTGATCGCGGCCCCAATCGCAGAGAGCGCACGCCGGGAATACGCTTATCGACTGGAATCACATGGTCTCGGAGTCAGCGAGATTCTCGCCATCAATGATCACGAGTTTCTGTGCATTGAGCGCGACGGCGCCAGTGGAACAATGGCCGCAATGAAGAAGATCATGCGAGCCAGGATTACATGGGGAGGTAAAACTGCGACGGATATCTCAGAAGTCCAGTCGCTGCCTAAAAAGGACTTGCCGTCCACCATTCAGCCCGTGAAGAAGTCCGAATTCCTCAATTTGTTGAACCCGGCTTTTGGTCTGGCAGGCGCGAGTTTTCCCAAGAAGATTGAAGGATTGACGTTCGGACCTCGTATCGGCAAGCAGATTTCGCTCATCGTCTGCAGCGACAACGATTTCGTAGCGGCCCAACCGAGCCGTTTCTTCTGGTTCGCTTGCGATGAAAGTGATTTGCCGGGGTTTCAAGAGCAAAAATTTGATTAGCGCGAATTGTTCAAGGACTAATGACAAGCCCGAAGCGCCGGCGAATGCGTCTCAGCACCATCGGGTTACGCAGTGAAGGACTATCGTGTGGCGAATTCTGCGTAGGAGAACGGCCCGAATTCTCACGAATTCAGCTACGAGAATCCTTCACAGATTCGCCCATTGGGTGTGCCAGGACAAAATCAGCCGAATCGGCCGGTAATATAGTCCTCAGTTTCTTTCTCTTTGGGTTTGGTAAAGATTTGATCGGTTTTGTCGATCTCAATCAATTTGCCCTGAAAAAAGAAGGCCGTGTATTCACTGACTCGGGCCGCCTGCTGCATGTTGTGCGTGACGATCACGATTGTGTAATTGCGGCGCAATTCAAAGATCAGATCTTCGACCCGCGCGGTCGAGGCGGGGTCCAGCGCAGAAGCTGGTTCATCCATCAGCAGCACTTCAGGATCCGTCGCCAGGGCCCGAGCAATACACAACCGCTGCTGTTGACCTCCCGATAATGCCAGTGCCGAATCTTTCAAGCGGTGACTGACTTCTTCCCAGAGTGCGGCACGCTTAAGACACGATTCGACAATCTCCATCAATTTGCGACGATCGGTCAATCCGCCAATTCGGGGCCCGTAGGCGACATTATCAAATACCGATTTGGGGAAGGGATTTGATTTTTGAAAAACCATGCCCACCCGCTTGCGCAAGGCGACGACGTCCACGTTCGGATTGTAGATGTCAATCCCTTCGAGCAATACCGTGCCTTCGACGCGTGCTCCGTCAACAATGTCGTTCATGCGGTTCAGAGTCCGTAAGAAGGTACTCTTACCACAGCCCGACGGTCCGATGAGCGCGGTCACATTGCGTTGCGGGACAGACATCGTGATGTTGAACAACGCTTGCCGCTGACCGTAGAAGAAATTGAGGTCCCTGGTCTCGATTTTTGGAATATGCAGAGGCGAATCCCCCACGCCGTGCGCGACCTGAGTCCCATGTGCCGGCGGTTGGTTGGCATTTTTTTCCGCAATGACTTTGCTGAAAGAAGGGAGCACAGAGTTTCCTTCGGTTTTGCGATCATTCAATTTCGAGGGCGGTAAACCGACCGTCGCTGCAGAGTTTGTCGGCAAAATGCGATCTTCTTATAAAACACGAGCAACAAAATCATTCTTGCACTGTTCGGGAGCGCCGCGCCACCGACCCGCAAAGGAATCTCAAATACGTTCCAATGCGCACAACCAATTCAAACTTACCAGCGAATCCAATTCTGAAAACGTTGGCGAATCACCACCGCGGCAGTATTCATCAACAGCAATACGACCAACAATACGACAATTCCCGCCGCGGCCAGTGACTGATAGACCGGATCGGACTGCGAGGCCCAATTGTAAATGACCAGAGGCATCGCCGTGAAGACATCGAAGGGAGCTGCCATTATGCCCTGTGGTTTCGTGAAGAAATCGGTGACCGAACTGATATTACCCGGCGTCTGATGAACATAACTCAAAGCGCCGACCATGATCAGTGGTGCCGATTCGCCCACGGCTCGAGAAACTGCCAGGATGATCCCCGTCAGGATTCCCGGCATCGCGGCCGGCAAAACCTGAAAGCGAATCGTCTGCCATTGCGTCGCGCCGAGTGCCAATGAAGAATGCCGTAGAGACGCGGGGACCGTCCGTAAAGCCTCTTGCGTTGAAATAATGACCACGGGGAGTATCAGCAGACTCAGTGTCAGAGCCCCGGTCATGACTTTCGTGCCAAACGGCAAAGCCCAGACGGCCTCACGAGGAGGAGCATTTCCAAAAAATCCGAACATATGGCCAAATACGGTGATTCCTAAAATGCCGTACACAATCGAGGGCACGCCGGCGAGATTCAGGATGTTGAGTTGAATCAAACGCGTCAGCCGGTTCGGACGGGCATATTCCTCCAGATAGACGGCGGCCCCAATTCCAACCGGAATCGAAAAGCACGCCATCAATAGTATCAACCAGAATGTACCCCAGATGCCGGCCTTGATCCCCGCTGTTTTGGGATTATTGACGGAATCGAAACTTGTCAGGAATGACCAGGAGAGATGCGGCCACCCGTTGATGAGGATACCGATAATCATCACGGCCAGTATCACCAGACAGCCCCAGGTCGCCAGCTTGCAGATCCATTCAAAGAGGCCGCCCCAGCGATGCCGTCGCGCCAAATGCGGATCAGTCGTAATCACGGATTCAATCATTGATACTCATTCCGATAGCGCCGCAGAATAAACCGCGCGACGATGTTCATCGCCAGCGTGATCAGGAACAGCGACATCGCGACGACATACAAACTGCGTTTTTCGATGGACCCTTCGGCTGCTTCCCCCAGACTGATCAGTACAATATACGCCGTCATGGTTTCGACAGGTCGAAAAACATTGAGTGTCAGATCAGGCTGACTGCCAGCAGCGATCGTTACGGCCATTGTTTCGCCAATGGCTCGCGAGAGGGCCAGCAAGAACGCGGCAATGATTCCCGACAGGGCGGCAGGCAAGATGATGCGCACGCTCACATCAAACTTCGTTGACCCAAGGGCCAGCCCCGCTTCTCGCAAGCCTTGAGGGACTGATCGCAATACGTCTTCACTCAGCGACGAGATCGTTGGAATAATCATGATTCCCACGACAATCCCGGCACTCAAGACATTGAATGGCCCGACGTCAATTCCCAAGCCGTTCATGAAAATCGGCTGCAGCACATACGGGGTCACAAATACAAGTCCGAAATATCCGAAGACGATCGACGGGATTCCCGCTAGTACTTCCAGAATTGGCTTGAGAATCGATCGACTCCGTTCTGAGGCATATTCGCTAAGGTAAAGGGCGGCGAGCAGTCCCATCGGCAAACCGATCAGTCCCGCTACCCCGGCAACCAGAAAGGTCCCACACGCGAGGGGCCAAATTCCGAAGCGGGGCTCATCCGACGACTGAGGTGCCCATACAGTATCGCCGAAAAACGCGCCAACCGAGACTTGCGAAAAAAACAGACCCGTTTCCACGACAAGAATACCAATAATTCCAATGGTCGTGGCCACTGAAACGAGTGCGCAGGCGAACAAGAGCACACGAATGCTTTGTTCTTTCAGCGTCGACAACGTCCAACGCCGATACAGCGATGGACGCGAAGTGGACGGCGAGAATTCGGAACTCAATCTGGTCACCTGGTCGCTTGTGTTCTTTGCTCAATACGGTCACAGACGAGTGCCGTGATTCAGTGCTTCGAGACGCAACGGGAAATGGCTCGACCGACTGTTGATCATTCTAGATCGATCGGCTGCGTCACACGCAGCACGGGGATTGGCAATTCGGGCAGTGAAGTGAAGATCGCAGACTATCCGAAATAAATGGAGCAACCTCTCGTGTCTGCCCGACGTCAGCCAATTCTACTTCTTCTCTTCCTTCTTTTCTTTGACTTCAGCCTTCTTCTCTTCCGACTTTGGATCGGTGGACTTCTTCTCCTCGGACTTCTTCGCAGCTGACTTGATGCCCAGGACTTTCAACGTTTTGCGGTTGCTATCGTAATAAGAATATCCAAAATAGCCCAATGAATACTTGTCGCCCGCGACACCTTTCACCAGGACATTGTCCTCTGAACTTGCAGTATATTTGGTGCGGCTGGACTTCAGCTTTCCGACGATCACTTCCGTGAAGTAATCAAAAGTCCCCGAATCGGTGTCAGCGCCGTACAGCTTGATTTCTGCGTCTGGCCAGGCAGGATTCAGCTGGTTCCATTTTTCGATCTTGCTATCTGGCGACCAGATCGCTTTCAGTTGCTCAACGCTGAGGCAGTTGCACCAATCATTCTTGGGGTTCACGCACACACTCAGTCCGTCAATACAGACTGTGAGTTCGATAAACTCCACTCCATTTTCCTTGGCCTTGGCCACTTCCGCAGGCAGGATGGGCCGCGATGCATTGCTGATGTCGGTCTCACCAGCACAGAACCTCTTAAAACCACCGCCCGTTCCCTTTTTACCCACGTTGACGTGGACTTTGTCGTCATTTGCTTTCTGGAATAACTCGGCGGCCGCGACACTGAAGGGAAATACCGTGCTGGACCCATCGATGACAACAGTACCTGTCTCGAGTTTTTCCGGAATCTTCACGTCGGCGATCGCAGCGTTGAGCTTATCCTGCTGTTCTTTCATCACTTTGGAGTTCAATTTAATGAATCCCGCTTTATCGACAACGGTATGCGCCTCGTTCAAGATTGTCTTCACATAACCAGCAACCTCAGGCTTCTGCAGGGATTTTGTGTTAACGTAGATGAACAAAGGACGGGACAACGGACTGTACTCGCCGGATTCAATCGTCGTCGGATTGGGTAACACCGCGCCTTCGCAGCCTTCGACCCCTTCCATTGTTGTGAGTTGCGTAAATACAACTGACGAGGAGTTCTTATTGCCGCAACCGAACAGTCCGACCATGCCTAGCATAACCAATGAAACAGTTTGCGCCACCCGATATCCCAATGACATTACCAATTCTCCTCACTCAATGCACAACTTCTCGAAGATAACGACGATCTACACATTTTTGTCTCAGCTTAGGAACGTGGTAAGTGTGAAGATGGATTACAAAAATTGCCACCAACAGATTGTTAAGAGTATGTTAAGACGATGCGTAGCCAATGGAATCACACCGCGTTCGGAACAAGAATGGACGCAAGGTGCCGCCTTCAAGCTAGAGTTGCGGTGTAACTTATTTCCAGCACTGCTTTTGCACCAAGAAAAAATAGCCAGACGAAGTGGGTCGGCCGTTCTGAACGACGTTCAAACCCGCCGCACAAAACGGACATAACAACATTCACTTACACAGCTTACGACCACATCACATCGAAACAGCAGTTTTAGAACACCGAATACAGGCGACGGGGCGGCCTGACACTTCCACGTGCAAATCACGCAGATCATTTCGCTGTGGGCGGCAAGTTCGGATATGCTGGTGAAAAAGGGCTTGATTGAATTGCGAACGCCGTTGCACGACACGTGGCCGATAAATCTTCGTGTTCCGAGTCAGAGATCTGAGCACTGAAATCGTTCAATTTGAAACAGGCTGTCTACTCCAGACTGCTCCCGGCAAATCAAATTGAGTCATAACATTTGAGTTTTCAAAACGTTGAGTATGCCAATGATGTCAATCTGGTCCGCCATTCGAGAGCGCTGGCAGGCTGAAACTGATGGAGCAGGTTTAGCAGTCGTACGGATTGCGGTGGCGACGTCCATATTGGTGGAAATGCTGGATCTAGCAATCAGCGACGCCGTCACGGAATTGATCGTCGAACCGCAGGTCACGCTCAGTTACGCGCTGTTTACGTGGCTAGGCAAGCCTCAGGGCCTGATGCCCTATGTCTTGGTATGGGTCTTAATGGGATTGGCCCTGGCCGTCGTTGTGGGCTGGCGCACGCGCTGGACAGCTGGGCTGCTGCTTTTGGGATATGCCTATTGGTTTCTGGTCGACGCGGCGAATTATTCCGATCACGGCTACTTGGTTTGTCTGTTCCTCGGGCTTGTGACCTGGCTGCCGACCAATCGTTGGGCATCAGCCGACGCCTATCTGGGCCGAGAAAATCGAACTACGGTGCCGGGCTGGTCAGTGGAATTGCTTCGAACCCAGATGCTGATTGTCTATTTCTTCTTTGGACTCGCGCTGTTAAATCGAGATTGGTTGATTGGCGCCCCGTTGATCGCCTGGGTGGAAACCGAAGCCGAATCCAACGTGCTCGCAAGTTTGTTTGCGGGCCGCCCAGCGTTCACCATCGCCTTGGCATGGCTCATGCCGATTCTGTTCATGGCGATCGGTCCGCTGCTCTATTGGAGGCGCACTCGTGTTGCCGCATTATTGGCGATTACGTTATTTCAAATCTTTGACCAGCTCACATTTCAACTGAGCATCTCCCCGCTCCTGATGGCTGTGACGAATCTGATTTTCGTGGAACCGGCAAAAATCCGCCAGCTGGGTAACTGGTTGGCCTCCTGGCCAGGCCGGCTCCCGTTTTCAAAGCTCGTTTGGAACGCCATCTGCCGATTGGGCTGGATTGCGGATGCCTGCGTAAGCTGGTTTGATGACACCCCGTTATTAGGCTCCAAATCAACTTCGCCGCAGCTCAAATCGAAATCCACGACACCAACTGCTCCGAATAAAGCGGTGCCAGCTCTCGTTCTGGCTCATGCACCCGCGCCTCAATGGGCCATCGCGGCGTGGTTGATCATTCAAATCTGGCTCCCGATCCGCTACCTGACATTGGAAGCACAGCCCGACTGGTCTGATCTGGCAACGACGTTCGCCTGGCGCGGACAACATCGGGATAAACAGTGCGATCTCAAGTTGTTCGTCATCCAGCCCAGTCAGGAATTGGAATGGCCATTAGATCCCACGGATGAATTTCCCGTCCCAATGGCGATTTTTTACACAGAAGGCAGACTCGCGGAACTCGGGCTTTCCGAGGGGTTGTTAAAGGATCTCATTGCCGGCCCGGAAAGTACGCTAGCCGATCGAATACAAGGGATGAATCTGCCGGAAGGCGAGGTCCAGCGAATTCTCAACTGCTACCGCTCAACAGTCGCACTGAGGCTGGCTGGCCACCAATATGAACAATTGGTGCAGCGTCCCGAATTGATCCGACAATATGCCCACAGAATCGCAGCCGTCCTGAGCCGGCAGTTGGGAGAGCAAGTGCAGGTTCAAGCTGACCTGCAGATCAAACTGAATCACCGCCCACCAGAGCCGCTGTTCAAGGACCGCACAAAGATCGACCTGGTGCTCGTCAAGAATGTGTTTGAACTCTCGTCCAAAATGATGAAATCCAAAGAGGCATTGCCTGAACCCGCGTTGCGAATTGCCAATGCCAAAGAGTGGGCTGAACAACGTCGCATCGAGCTGGAGCAGAATTTCGACATCGTGTCACCGAAACGTCCTCCGGCGCAAGGTGAACCCGTGAAGTTGCCTGCGATTTCTGATGCGGACGAACGCTGGTTCCAGGAGAAATATGGTTCGTTGTAACCTCACCAGGTTTCGCCTTAGTTGTTCGACCTTTTCGAGACTCAGGGGACTGATCAGAAATGTAAGTCCCATGTGTCCCGATCTCGCACAAGCCAGAGGCTTATGCTACGGCTAAGCTGGAGTCGTGCCCTTCAAATACGACGTTAACTACTGCGATGGACCTTGACCTGACGTCACTCGAGTATCCAACAAAACTCCCGACAAATACGAGTCGAAATGGATGATTCCCTCTATGCAGTGGTCCTCGCTGGTGGCAGCGGCACGCGCTTCTGGCCAGCCAGCCGGCGAATGCTACCAAAGCAGTTCCTGACGCTGGTCGGCTCGCGTACGATGCTACAAACCACAGTGGAACGCTGCCTGCCCTGGATTCCTTTGTCACGGATGCGCATTGTCACGAACACCATCCAGGCGGCCGAAGTCTCAGCCGAGATTCCTGATCTCGATGTGGCCCATGTTATTGTGGAACCCTGTGCAAGAAACACCGCTCCGTGCATCGGCCTGGCCGCGGCCCAGCTGGTCCAACAGGACCCAGACGCTGTAATGCTTGTACTGCCGGCGGACCACGTGATTCAGCCCACCGAGCTGTTTCGCGAGGCAGTCCAACGCGCAACCCAAATCGTGCATAATGCGCCGGAGAGTTTTGTGCTGTTTGGAGTTCCCCCAACCTATCCTGCGACCGGGTTTGGTTACATCCAGCGAGGCCAGCCCTCGACTGAAGTCGGCAGTTTTCAGGTCCAAGCCTTCCGTGAGAAGCCGACTCAAGATGTCGCAGAACAATTCCTGCGAGAAGGAAATTATTACTGGAACTGTGGCATCTTCGTCTGGCGCGCCGACGCGATTTTGAAAGCCTTGCGGGAGTTTCAACCCCAGATTTCAGAGGGGCTCCAACGCATGTCGGGTCAAAGTCAAATCCAGGGCTGGCAGGCGGTACTCGAGGCGGAATTCCCGCAAATGAAGTCGATTTCGATCGACCATGGTGTCCTGGAAAAGGCACGCAATGTCATTGTTCTGGAAGCCCCCTTCCAATGGGACGACGTCGGCAGCTGGCTGGCGTTACAGCGGCTGTTGGGATCTGACAAAGACGGCAATACGGTTAGCGGACTGCATTGCGGACTGGACACGGCTGGCTGCATTATCCGAACGACTCAACAACATCTCGTGGCCACCCTGGGCGTCGAAGATTTGATCATCGTACACACACCCGATGCCACTTTCGTCGCCTCGAAAAACAATGAAAACGCGATCCGTGATCTGGTGGCGGAGTTGGAAAAACGTGACCTTCTCAAGTATCTCTAGTGCGACAGCCTAGCAGATGGGGATTCGCTGTCGTACAACGCCTTCGAGTTGCCCCACGACATCCTCAACGGAACGATGCGACGTATCAATTCGAATGGCAACTGGGGACGGTTTCAAGGGAGCGACGGCGCGTTCTTCGTCACGTCGGTCTCGAGCCGTCTGTTGTGCCAAAATCTCGCTCAGCGACAAATGCTCGCCACGTCGCTCTAAATCATGCTGCCGGCGGCGTGCGCGTTCCTCGGGACTCGCAGTCAGAAAGAACTTGCATTCCGCCTCAGGAAACACGACGGTCCCCTGGTCTCGGCCTTCCGTCACGATGTCGCGGCCGCTGGCCGCCCGGCGTTGAAGCGTACCCAACAGTTCTCGCACGGTGTGATTGACCGCAACGAAATGAGTCCCTTGTGTCACGTCGACCGTGCGGATCGCATCTGTCACGTCCACTCCATCCGCCAGAACTTTGTGCCCATCGAATTGGATGTGAATGGATTCCGCGCGCGCCGCGACAATTGCTTGACGGCTCAATTCGATCTGCTCGCGCTGACAGACCAGCGTCACAACCCGATACATAGCGCCCGTATCCAGAAACTGAAAGCCCAGTCGCTCGGCCAAGACCCGAGCAGCAGTGCTTTTTCCTGAACCAGCGGGTCCGTCAATTGTGATGATCATGGCCTGGTATACTGCAAACAGATGGAAAGAAACAATTCGAAGAATTTTCGACGACAGCGAATTTCTAATACGCTGCCACGAAGACAGGCGACAACTATTCTTGCGGATATTCTAATCGAACTCGTTGTGCCACTCCGTGAATATCGAGCCAACGCGATTCCAGATTCAGTTCGACTGTCACATCCGGAGCCAGCTTGGCGTCCCGTTCCCAGTAAATGTCTTCCCCAGTCCGGCGATCGAGTACCTGTAAGATACCCTCCACTTCGCCGGCAGCAGGCGGACTTGATAGCTCTTTCACCTGAGGGGCGAGAGTTTGATAATTGAACACAAAAACCGGAGCACTACGCGGCTGATCGAGAGCCACGAACGTGTCCTCAAGTTTTCGCTTCCAGGCGACCTGCCCTGTCTTGCGATCGATCCCGTGCAATGTCCCCTGCACCAGGTGCTGTCGATAGCCGCTTCGAATTTGTGGCACGCGATGCAACGCATACTTCGGGGGAATCCCGCTTGGCAGGATGTAGAAGCGGAATGGATCGTGCCAGACATGTACCTGCGACACATCACTCGTGACGTCCAGTGCCGTCTTGCCAAGCTCACGCCCGGAGTCCAGATCATACCACGTCAACATTTTGTCCGGCCGCAGGATTCCAAGAGTGTCCTGATCCAACAAGAACTTTCTGGAATTTCGATGCAGCGGTTGTTCCTGCAGCAACTGCATGTCCCGGAGCCGGAACCAATGCAACTTCAATTCTTTGACTGGCTTTTTTGGGGTTGCTGTTTCCGAATTGTTGGTGTCCGTATTCGCGACCTCAACCGCCTCCGAGGCGATTGCCATTCCATGGTCCAGTATCAGAGGGACCTCTGACGAGAACTTGAGCGGCAACGTTCGTTCGGAAACGCCATCCACGACCCTCACGAGTTCGACATGATTCGCCCGGCCGTCCACTAAATAAATGAACGACGCATCGCCGGTAATCTGCAGATTGGGTTGCTCCGTCCGACGCCGCCAGGCGATCCGTCCCGTTGCCGTTTCCACAACGACGATCTCACCGCGGTGTCGATAGCAGAAATATCCAGGCAGCATCACATGAATCTGTCCAATTTCGCGGGAGTATTCATCGACAATGACAGTTTCGGTTTCTCCGAGTCCCTGTCGATTGCGACGATGAACGATGTCAAAAGGAGGTGCCAGATCTTCAGCCAGATCCAGCGACCAGACGACGCGGCCATTCGGTTCACCAGTGTTGTCGAGCAGGCTGACGCCGTGAATTTGAGTCCCCAGCCGAATCACTAAGAGCTGGCCCAATCCCCAGCCGTGGTAGGTATCCTGCAGGCCTTCGAAAAGTGATCGAGTTTTGGGAAGAGGGATTTCCCAGTAGCCGGGAAAGGCGTCTCCCTGACAAATCAGGCGATTGACCGTAGCTCCGGCGTGACTCGGCACACTGATATTGATGCGATCCATTAAACTCCCAGACGGAGCATCGACCGGAATCGGCATGAAGAAGGGCTCACGACTTCTGCCCTTGGGTTTAGACACCACTGGCTTCGTTCGCGGCCAGGGATCAGCAGGCCCCTGTTTGAGTTCTTTCACAACCAGCGAATCCTGCGGCAAACCGGCAATGGCTTCCGTTACGGTATGCGTTGCGTCCAGCCGTACGTCGGGGAAGCGGTCCAACAACTCACGATCATATCGCGCCGCATCATGGCGAAAACTACGTTCTGTCAGGTCTTGGGCCAACGCCCAAAGGGCTGGGGCCGCCACCGCGCTATCAGGATCTACACTCAAATCTAGCAGGCTTAATTCCTGGCGGTAAGTGGGCCAGCCAATACGAGTCTGGCCACGGTCCCGCAACCGAGCCTGCCTGCCCCATGGGAGTTCGCTCAGTTGCACTGCAAATCGTTGCAATGTGAAAGGATCTCTGCTATCCCGGGCACCTTGCAAAGCCGCATCCAGCATTTTTTCCAACTCTTGCCGTTCCCCTTCGGGGGCATCCCGTAGGATTTGCAGTATCAATCCCTGCAGCGCACGGTCGCTCCGCACCTGACTCTGTTTGTCGAGTCCAATCTCAAACTCTTCCTGAGTCACCAGCGAGGTCAAATCGATAGCTGCGGCCAGGGCGGACGCACGTTCCCGCATCGCCAATGCGGCTTGAATGCGAATTCGTAACTCATCTGGTTGTCTTCCCAAGAGTTTCGTGAGCGGTTGCAATTCCTTCAACAGTTCCTCGCGCCGCTCCGGATTTGCGGCCAGATTCTCTACCAGGGCCAGAACAAGTTGCACGCGAACTGCGGGAAGCGGATCTTTGTGATAAGCGGCCCGCAAAAGGTCCACGACCTGCGACATGTCGCCACCGCGGCGCATCTGGCCGTACATCAATTTGAGCAACTGGGGGTCATCCGGCTTGGCCTTGAGCCGAGCCAGCAACTCGTAATGTTCCGATTCCCAGGAGGCATAGACTTCCAGCTTTTTGGGGGTCAGAGAAACCAGTACACCCGCCCCCTGGACCAGATTGCCAAGTGCCTGCTGATCACCATGAGCACCGCGCAAGATCTTGCCCGATGCGGCCTCGACTAACAAGACTTGCCCCGATGCCAGTGGAAGCAAATAATTGCCGCCCTGCACGCAACCGCACCCACTCGGACTTCCAATTTCGTGTTGCCATACGGTGTTGCCAGTGGCAGGATCCAATCCCTTGAGTGTTTTTTGCCCAACCACGACCAATTTGCCGGAGATCAATCCGGCCAGATACAATCCATCTTGCCGCGGCTGTTGCCACAGCAATTCTCCAGAACTGACATCAACTGCATGCAGCAGACTGGATTCGGGACTGACCAGATAAACGCGAGACTCATCCCGCGCCAGACCAACCCGCTGCCATTCCATTCGGGGAACCACTTTCGCCGTGTCCGTCCCACCTGCCGCCAATCTTCCTCCTGACTTGGGGATTTCCTCCTGTGTCGGGTAACGATAGGCCCATTCATAGCTGCGGGTGATCGAATCGACCGCGATGACGCAACCCACACCGGTCGGGCAAATCAACCAGCCATCCTGCCATAACAACTTTAATTGTCGCATCTTGCGACTGGGATGGTGCAACAGATTGAGTTTAGAATTGTTGGCCAGTGTCAACTGCCAATCGAGTTTCCCATCCGCACATTTGATGACGAACAACCGAATTTCGGATTCAGTTTCTCCGAGGAGATATAACCGGCCCGAATGAATCACTGGCTGGCTCAGAAAACTGATATCTGCCAGTTCCGCCGAAACCCAAGCCTGCCAGACAACAGCACCGTCAGTCAAACGGCAGGCCATGACCTGGTTTCGCGGACCGCTGCTGCCCGGTTGCGGGTACTTTCGAATTGGGTTCTCAAGATACCGATCGGCGATGAAATAGGCATTCTCTTCGTCAGCAACACAATCGCCGCTGACTTGATTCGAGACCAGGAATTTCAACAAGTCCTGACTCATGAGATCGCGAAAGCTCAGATTCTCCAGGGAACTGCGACGCACCTTGGGATTGGGTTTCTCTGAAATGGCTTCGCATTCCCAGATTTGCTCGCCGGTTAATAAATCCAGCGCCACAATACTCGTGTAAGTTCGCAATAACAGTCTGCCGCCATTCGCGATCACGGGAAAAGCGGCCGGCAGAGGCGTCGCGTTGCCGACTCGAAAATCCCGCCAAGCGAGATCAAAAAATTCGTTCCACTTGGGATCTTGCAGCACCTGCTTGGAATAACGCGGGAAGACTGCTGGAAACACGTATTCTTTCGACGGCGCCAATGCCCCAGGAACAGGCGGCGCGGCGAACGAAGCCAGAGCGGCATCAATTCGCTTTTGGGCCTCCTCCGGCGACTGTTTGTTGAAGAGCCTCGCGAATTGCAAAAGCAGTTCGCGAGCCCGCTCAGGTTCACCGCTTCGGACTCGGGCCGCTGCGGTATGTAACACAATGGGCAATTGATCTTCAGTCGCGGCATCCGGCAATGGCAAACTTCGGGCAGAAATCATGGCCGAATCCGCGAATTCTCCACGGTCCCAGCATCGTAATGCCGCCTGACGCAGCGCATTCTGACTGGCCGCCGTCCCTTGATAACGGCGCACCAGTTTAAGCAGTTCCGGCATGTCATTGTTCTGAAATGCAATG
>JAQGHT010000128.1 GCA_028291565.1 Planctomycetaceae bacterium
GACGATGCTTGTATGCAACAGGTCGGAGGCTTCAATGCGACCATGAACTTCATATGTCGCCCCGGTCTGACTTCCGTTGGGTTGCCCGAAGACGTCGGTGTTGAAGGTCTGCTGATCCGGGTTGAAGCCAAAAAAGCCAGAAACTGCAGAAAACGCCTGAAAGACTGACTTCGTGAACGTTCCGGTCCGGAAGAAGATTTCCTTGCCCGGTTGCGTTTTCTGCACTGTGACTGGACCGACTCCGCCACTCGAGTACTGAGACTTCGCCGCGTTGAAGTCAATGGTCATGATTTTCGCGGTGATGTTCTCGATATTCGCCACGAAGGGCGCATTGACGCGTTGCAAGCCGGTGATCGACGCGGTGAGATGCACCCCCGCATTGATCGACAAAGACGGGCTGCCCGCGCTCGTCTGCGTCAGCTGGATATTCGAATACCGCGAAACCGGGTTGCCGCCAGGAAATTCGGTGAGGACCTCACCGATATCCCCAGTGGCCTGAAGATCAACATTGTGCGAAGTGATCGTATCAAAGTAGATCGTGGGGGCCTTGATCGTCGTCGATCCGATTGGATTATTGATCGATAGCACAGTCACTGTGCGTGTCGATTGGATCGTGATGTCGGTTGGTTCGAAGTCCCGTTTGACATTGAAGGCAACGCCTGATGTCGGAATGTTGTTGAGATCCAGTGTGATAGTCGGCGTCGCACCGGAAACGACGTCAATCGGCGTTATGGACAAGAAGCCGAAACCGGTGTAAAGGTCGTTGATGTTGATCGAACGAGTCGTGTCGACAAATGTAATCGTCGGAGCGGCCGGAGCGAAAAAGCTTGATGTCGTCAGAATTGACGCCAATCCCGCTCGGCCGTCAAACGTTCCGATCGGGTTCGAGTGGAACCGTACTGAGCCAACTTCGTCTGGTGTGGGGACTAGCCCGCTGATGCCATACACAATCCCGTTTGACGACTGGTAATCCAATCCCTGGGCCGACTGCACACTTCCATCGGGTGCGATCACGAGCTTTCGATCCAAGTTTTTGCCGTTGATCGTCAAGTCGCCTTCCCAATCGGTGACTTGGTTGGTATTGAAGTCGCCCCGTTCGGCGCTGCTTCCAAAATCGATTCCTCCTGACGTTTGCGCAGTGCGGTCGTAATTTGAGACGGAATACGTCGACTCGGAATCGAGGCTGTGCGCAATCAGCTTTGAACCGGGCTTCGTACTCACGAATGAAGTACTATCGACATCCGTAATAGCCGTCGAATCGGAATCGCCGAACGCTGATGCCCCGACGCTTCGTGAAAATGAGGTGGCATCGAGACTCGAATGGTCCGCCACCAAATTAAGACTGCCATAGGCGTCGACGACAGCGTTATTGTCGATCTGGACCGTCGCCGAATCAAAAATATCAACGTTCGCAACACCGTCAGCGTCCGTTCCAAACCCTTCGGCGCGACTGCGTGCCTCCATGCGAGCATACATGTAAGTATTCTTCGCAGCCAGAGTGATCGTGTTGGCAGTGAGATGTGCACCATCGAATACTTCGGTTTTCGTTTCGGCAATGTGATGACCGATCCGAACACCCTTCAGGTCACTGGCATCAGGAGTGCCGGACGAATTGCTCGACCGGGAGTTTGCGCCCAGTCCACCCGCAACCGACGTGGACGTTCCATACGCATAAACGGTATCCGTCGCCTCAGCATCAATCGAGTTTCCAGCCTGCAGATTGGCCTGAGCACCGATCAAATTGTCAACCTGGTAATCCACATCCAGTTGCGTGTTCGCGGAAACAAACGAAACAAACCCACCGATATTCGCCGAGGAATTCCCATAAGCTTCGAAGTGCCCGATCGCATTCATGCTGATGGAATCGGCCGCGTGCAACGACGCTAAGGGATCAATCGTATTGAGAATGCGTGTGAATTGTGACAGTTGAGCGTCAACACCACCGGCTGAAATGAATCCGCCGCCCGCGCCAACAGTCAGAACCTCTTCCGAGGTGGTTGCATCGGCCTCAATGTCGATTTGATTTGCCGTCAGTTGAGCAGACGATCCAATGTGATTGATCACGGTCGGCGTGACCGTGGCGGTCGAATTTGCATCCTGAATATTCACAAATCCGCCGGAGGTCGTGGCGCTGGCCGCGGTCGTATAACCATCACCCGAGTCCGCCCGGGTTTGATCTGAATTATCGCGATTCAACGGCGCACTGCTCGTCATGGCAATAGTGCCGGCGGCGGTGATCGTGGTGTCGTCTCCAATCTGGCTGGTGACGTTCGGAGCGGATGTCGCGTAGCTGTTGATGGAGTTGACTGTGACAAAGCCGCCGGAGCTACCATTCGTCGAGGCATCCGCTTCGGAATTTCCCTGACTTTGGATTGTTAGATTGCCGAGAGTTTTGATGGTCAGGAAACGGCCGATCTGAGCCGTAGTCGTTGAATTGGCAGTCGCTGAAGCATCGGAAGAGTCGACATTGATGAACCCGCCACTTTGCGATCGAAGATCGGCCGCAGCGCGGTCATTCGACTGCGCGTTCACTGTGACATCACCGGCCCCGGTTAGCGATGTAGTGCCCATCACATTTCCCAGGATCTCCGCCGTTGTGCTTCCTGCAACCTGTGCGTCCGGCGAACCGCTCGTCACATTCAACAAGAGCCCTACGCCCACACTGCTCAATTCAGACGTGGCCACATTGGCAGAAATGGCCGATACGCTGACGCCGCCATTCGACGACAGGATCGTTGCATTCGTACCGATGGCGGCATGAGTTTGCGATGCGACATAGACGTCCTGATCCATCACACCAATTGAGACCAGCGAGGCCGTGACACTTGTGCCAGTTGTCGATCCGGTGCTGCTCGAATTTGCCGCCACGACCAGATTGGTGCCGCCAATTGAAATGTTACTGCCGTCTGCGACCATCGCTTCGGTCAACCGAGTGATATTCACATTCGAGTTGGCGACATTGACCGCGATGACTCCGCCAGCGGCGACGACGGTGGAAAGTGTTGCTGTATTATAATCGGTTGCGAAGACCGAAATCCGGCTAGCATTAATGGAATCGGTTCCACCGAGATAAGCCCGAGTCTGGCCGCCGAGATTGACGTTCGTGTTCATCCCGTTTATGGATACCAGGCCTCCCGAAAAACCCGTCACTTGCGGATTCACGGAGGTAAAAGAACTCGCCTGGACCGTGATTTGATCGCCCGACGCTGTCAGGGTACTATCGCTGACATAAGATTGGGTCGTCGTACTGACAGTGGCGTTCGAACTGCCTCCGGCGGCCGCAACGCCGATAATCAACGAGATCGCTCCGACCGTATTGCTGGTGGCAATCAACGGTTGGGCCGTCGCTCGAACCAGGATTGAGCCCGGGCCACTGATGGTCACGGTCGACTTGTCAGTATCGGCGGTCACGCTTCCACCCACCGTGTTGTTAGCAATGCTGACACCCACAGCCAGACTGGCCAATCCGACGGAAAGGGAGATCGCGAGATCCTCCGCATCAGTCGACGACGTGTCACTGGCTGTGATCGAAACATTTCCCGAAGACAGGATGTGACTCGATTCAACTGATGCAATGACGTTGTTGGTCAGCGTGTCACTGGCGGTGGTCGTTGCCGAGGAGACTGCGGCGCCAATCGAGATTGCCACCGCGGCAGCGGCCGTGAATGTATGGCTCGATACCGCAGCTAGTTCTTGAGCGTTCACGGCAACATTTCCAGTCGTTGTGCTCAGGTGATCGGCATTGCTGATATTGGCGATGATATTATTGTCGATCAGGTTCGTTGAAACGG
>JAQGHT010000156.1 GCA_028291565.1 Planctomycetaceae bacterium
CGGCAAAAGCTCGATTTAAGTCGTCTGGGTGACGCTGGGCTCGCGCTCCGTTCGCTGCAAACGGCGCCGCATCTCGCCTCATTGCTTGCCACCACAACGTCCGCCGATTCGCAACGCAATATCTTGAAATATTTCGCTGTCGATGTTGCCATAACGGACCGGCCAGCCGTCCTCAACGCGTATTTGCGTGAATCGGGCAGGCACAGGACGGACAGGCTGACCGAGTTTTTTGAAGATCACCTGGAACTGGGGCTCGAAATCCAGCATAAGGGGCTCATCGGCGCTGAAGTCCTGTTGCTGGGCTCTCAATCAACTCTCGCTTCTGCGGGGATGGCGGATTGGATGGCTGATATTCTAAAAATGGGGCACGGGGAAGACCTCGACGATTTTCTGTCTTATTTCGCTTTGTTCGTCAGTCAAGGAGGGGAAATCGCAACGCGGATGGCTGCGGAGCCAGACTTCAGCAGGCGGTTTCTGAATGATTTATGGCCACAGTTCAAAAAGCTGACGCGGAGAGTTTCCAAAGGCGAAGAAAACAGCGGTCCAACCGTGGCACATTTGATGTCCGAACCTGCCGTCTGGAGGTTATTGGCGGACCCCGATGGCGGGCAACTCATCACTGAGTTCGGATTGGTGCCAGTCGTGCTGATGTATGACGATCAGCCGTTTCCGAGCCGACTTCATCCCCGTATCAGGGCATTGCTTAAATCGCGAAATGAAATTCTGATCAAGAGTCTGCTGGACCGGGATCTCCGCAGCAATCCGGACTTCATTGCTCTGTTGGGAAGACAAGTCGAAATTCGAATTCTCGCGACTGCTATCTATCAGGCACAACAAAGTGGCTCGCCGGAACAGATCGCAGCACAATTGCACACGTTCGCGTCTCAATCTGACGCACATTTATCGGATCAGTTGAGTCCTCTCGAATCGCCTACGGGAATTCTGACCACGATCCCTCAAGGGATTTATCTGGAGGTTGGCTTAAACTTATTGTCAGGGCAGTCGGTGAGAAGCCGGAAATGGCAGAAGTTGACGAGAACAGCTGTGCTCGACGCCTTGACGCTGGCTACCAAATATCCCGGTGTGGCGCCGGTCATTTTAAAGCGAATCAGACTACTGGCTGGCATCACATGCCGCGTGATGGACGGAATGGATGATGTCCGAGACCAAAAACTGAAAGACACCCAACAAAAGGCGAACCGACCGCTGCGAGTCGACGAAAAGAATCAACTCGTGAAAGAAGCGGAGCCGGAGATCCTCCATTCGCAAAAATTCATACAGGCTCTGGAATTGATTCGGAGCATTATATCACGCCAGTCAGACGGAACGCTGGTCGATCTGACGCCGTCCGTTCTGTTCTTTTCGGACCTGACTCCAGACGACTTACGATCTCCCAAAATCGTCGACTGGCGACAGGTCGCTGTGTATGAGCTGCCTGATCGCCGCGCTCTCATCGGATTTCGTACAGATAGTCCGTACGCTCAGGAGCATCCACGTATTGCTCAGTTCTTCAATGAACGAGTGGAATTGGTCCGAAAGCACTTCGATGCACCGGCGGGCACCCAAACTATGGCGTCTGCGGACGTAGCGGAGGTTGCCTGGCGCGAGTCGGTTTCCGCATGGTGGCTACTCGCGGCAAGCGGCGATCTACCGACGACGAACTGGCTCGGGAATTGACGGCAGCTCCGATTGGAATTGCAGTTCGAGCTAATGAACCACGCCGATCAGGTTGACGCACCGACCTCAGATTATAAGGCCCGGCCATGTTCGCCAAATTGTCAAACGCTCCGAATAGGCATGTCTATAAAATCGTCACTTATGGCCGTCCCAGCAGCGGAAAAACCTGTATGCTCGCGGCGATGGCCATGGCGCGTGATGCCCACCCGCTAGGATATGCGGCCACGTGGGTGCATGACGAAACAACTATCCCCAAACCTCCGGGAGATCAAAATTCATGGGATCACCAAGATCCGGTAGTCGCAAGGTTTCTCGGTCGAGAGTGCCTGCCGACAGCCATCAGCGAACTGGAAAACGGCAGGCTTCCACCAGCCACACCAATGACTATTTCGTACCGCTTCTTATTCGACTTCACCACTCCCGATGGTTGCATTCGACGCGTAGAAATGATCGATTATTCGGGAGAGTTGGTGGATCCCGAGATTACCGAAGGAGACTTTGCGAAGCAATTGATCAATCATATGGAGACTGCGGACGCCATCTTGGTGCTGGCCGAAGCAACGGTTACCGAAGTGCAAGCGGAAAGAGTATTACGAGATCTGCATAAACTCCGGGAAGCCTTGGCACTCGTGTCAGACAATCGCCGTCGAGCTTGTAGTGATCCGTTTCCAGTCGGTCTGGTTTATGACAAGTGGGATCGCTGGTCACAGATGGAAGATTTTTCGTCAGACGCCGCGCAGCTGGAGCTGAATCACTTTTTAGATCAACAACCCCCACCACCCCACGTGGCACTGCGGAATGTGCTGCAGGCTGTCGCGGGCGAACAACATTTTTTTCATGAGTTCGTGGCGAGCGCTTTTGGAAAAGCTAAGCAGGTAATTTGGAAGACGGAACAAGGTCCTCGTGAAGTCGAAATTCCAGCGACCGTCCTACCGATGCCGTCATATGGGTTGGAAGACCCTTTCATCGAAGTCTGCCGCTCGGCCGATGAGCTGGAATTGACTCGACTGAATCGTGAAATGTTGAAATTGTCACCCTGGAAACTGTGGCAGTTGCCCAACCGTCTCGCCATGAGACTAAGATCGACCGCGAAGCGATTTGCAAAGCGCTTTCCGCCACACATTGAGCATCACAAGCAGGCCATCGAACTTTCGTCGCTTGCCGGCAGACGATTTGCTCAGCAAATCATTACTGCACTGTGCGTGACGGCCTTCTTATTTACGCTGTCTGTCGAGTGCTGGTTCGTGATTGATGACGAACTCAGGTTTGCGGAATACAGCCCCGCGATCAATAAGCCGTTTCACGAGAGCAACCTTACTGACATGGAAGCGACTCTCCCGCAGTGGCAGAAAGCCGAGCGGTATCTTGGTGCCTTCCAAACGCGGACGTGGTATCGCTTGGTCTCGCAGTGGAGAAACTCGCCAAAGCGAGCAGATGGACAACGGCTTGAGTTGCAGGACCGGATCGCCCGCGCCTCCGTCATGATCGAAGCACGCGAGAAATTGAGTGTCGAACTGCAAGGGATTCAAGCTCGCGCCGGACTTACTCATTCCGCGTCAGAGACCCAAGCGGAGATAGAACGACTGAATCGAATTAAGCTTCCGGTTGGGTTTTCGAAGCTGGAAATGACAAAAGTCCAGATTAGTGAGTCATTAAAGAAACGGCACACGATCCAAATACACGAAGAGGGCTTTGCCATACTCCAGAGTGATATCAACAAATCTATGGAGACTGGCAATTTGACTGATGCCGCCAATTTGATCTGCCAAAATGGTCCTAAATATCCAGAACAATACGACTCGTTGAAGTCAAACTTCCGCAAAGCAGCACCTGAACTGATAAGAAAAATCGTGACGCGATTATGCGAACCGCTCGGCAAATCTTCCAATAACTGGTCGGGAGCGGAGAGCTATCTTCAGCGGCTGGAGTCGAATGATGCCTTCATCACCTTGATGGGGAATGATTTTCGGGGCAAACTTAGCCGTGCACAAATTTGGGTCGTCAAACATCAACAGTTGATGCGTTATCGCGAATGGTATGATGACAAGAACAATCCAACTAAGGCTCAACAGGCCCGTCGAGTCGGTTATCGCGAGACGATTGATCGGTACGATCAATATGCCAAAGACTGCAATTCAAAACGCGACTGGACTGTTAATATCGTTCGCCTCCATTTCATTGATGATGGGGCACGTTCAACGACGAATGCCAAAATCGTAGCATTCAGTGACGACGAGCTTGCCGGAACCGTGTCGCCATTTATTGGGAAGGGCGACGAGAAAGACGCAGACGGCAGTGGTGAAGTGAAGATTTCTGGACAATCGGTGGATTCCGAATTTATTTTCAGCATCAATGTTAAACCGACGAACTGGTATTACGGTTCCGCAGGTGCTACAGGGAGAATGAAGACGTCGATTTCAGCGCTGAGCGCTGCGGAAAAGAAGTTCATTTGCGGAATGGCCGGAGATGACATCCAGTGTGAAGTGTACATATCTGTCGATCCAAAATTGCTCCCTGCGCCGGGTGACATTCCCATCCCCATGCGTCCTTCGGACCTGGAAATACGATGAAGAGCCTTGTACTTTTGGCGGATGTTCCTCACGCTGTGGGCGGCCATGTACTTCTGGTGTCCTCTCTGGACGATGATCTCTCGGAATTCTATCTCGCGCCAAGACTTCAAGCCGCGCGTCAGAGCATTCGTTGTCGTGGGGTAGATGCGCTTTCAATACGCCGGGAAACCGTTCAACGGGCCGCCGGGATCGAATCCAATCGGACTGCGTTAGAAGTCCTGATGCTGTTCGGAACACAAATCAAGACTTTGAGCGATGCCCAAGTTGAAGATATTTTCGGGAAACTCGAACAACGACTCAACAACATTTCGGTACTCGCTTCGGCGGACGTCACGGATCGCCGAGGTTTTCTGCACGTCAGTCCGATGCTGGCCAATTGGCTTGAGGATGACGATTTCGCATCCGGCGTCATGACATCATCGAGCCAGGCCACAACACGAGTTAAGCCCAAGGGAGAATTGCCTTGGATGGGAACCTCAGCGTCCCGCGTCGGTACTGTGCTGTTGTGGGGGATTGTCTTGGTGGCAACGAGTGTACTTTTCGTGAATTGTTTCCACGTAGGTACTGGGGATAGAAAATCAGCCACGTCAACCGATCATTCGAGTACGGCATTACGGACTGAAAGTCCGTCGCCGAAATCCAACATCCATCCTTCAGATAAAGTTGTCGCAGGCGTCCCCCGTGATTCCGTCAATGGGATACAATTAAGACTGCGAAAACTTCACAACGATCAGCCGCGCTGGGAAGCTTCATTGGAAGAATATCAGAATCTGGCTGGTCACATTGCCGGAATGCCGTACGAGTCGGAAGTTCCCAATACGATTTCGCTTCGAGAGCAATTTTCAGACATGGTATTCAGCTCTGCACATGGCGAAATTGCAACGCTTGACCGCAATGGAACGGATGAGTTCGAGTCAATTTTGATCGAGCACGATGATTCGTTAAGGCAGGTTGCATTTAAATCATTGATCAAGCGGCAACGCAAACAAATTGCCGAATTGTTGGAGTTCTTTCGAGCCAACCAAGCTCAGTTAAAGAACTCAGTGCCGAGCGTAGGCAGTAACGCGGACTGGCAGCCTTCATTGAAGCGCTTGGCTGATCGTGCAATTTACGCCTACTATGATTTGATTCGCAAAGAACTGGACGCGTCCTTCCTTGGGAAGGGGCCTGAACCTGTGATGACAATTGAAGCGGGGTCTGAAATGACGGCTCTGAAACTCTTATCGATTCCTGGAATCAATCTGCCAGTCGAGGTGGAAGAGCGTGAGGAAGTATTCCGCCTCAGCATTGGGCTCGGTGAATCGAAGAGTCCGATCCTATTAGATCAATTGAAGGAGCTGACATTTGAAGTCGTGCCGAGGGTCAAGAATCTGGAAATCGAACAGGTGTCGATATTGAACTCGAACGCGACTGGTGCGAGCAAGCTCAAAGTCCTGATGTCGACGTTAGAAAGGTCACAGGAGCATATCGCAACGTTATCCGTCGAAGTGGTCGACAAGGGAGAAGAGTATCGCAACTCCGCGCGATATGAGAGTTTTCAACCTATCACTCAAAGTCTCAGGGCTCCGGGAACGATCCAATTGCGGCCGATTCCCGCCGACAAAAGGCGGGTCGTTCGGCGGGTCGTCGATGTGATATTTAGGTTGACTAAGGAGGATCAGTCAAAGTTTGATGCGGCCGTCGATTGGCTCGGTAAATTGAAGAAGCGGCTCAATGAAATGAAAGCGCTGAGCGACCGAGAGATGTAACCAAGACAAACGGAAACGCGACTCGTTGGCTCACCAGCCTGACGAACGCTTCCGTCGCACAAGTGGGTGGTTGACGCGCGGAATTAGTCGGAATTGAACGGTTTTGATCCAATCGTCAAAACGCTGTTTGCCGAGATTCAGTCAACAAGAGACCGGTTCTCTGGTTCAAGTGGGCAAGCCACCTCAAATCGACCGTTCTGATGTTGTGATAGGTAAAAAAATGAACTCCCGACCCACCAAACGGTGGGCCGGTTATTGGAACATCGCCAACTGGAAGTTGAACTACGCGACCGCTAATTCAACGGCCAACAAATTAAGAGTCAGATCTTTCTCGCTGACTGCACTTCTCAGCCAGCGGCTAAACTGGTGCAGCATCAATCCTGCGGCAACGCTGGCCGTGTAAATCGTGCTGCGGGCTGTGCAGCTTCCGGATTGGGCTTCGGATTGGTCGAACAGTGTGGTGGGATAATGCTCACGGCCGTTGTCGTCGGTCACGGTGAGGATCCGCATCGCTTCCCCCAGCATCCGGCCGTCACACCAGAATTGGGATGTCGGATTTACGGCACGCCAAATCGCTGACCTGGTCGAAATTGAATCCACGCAGCAAAAGACAGCCCCGCCAATCGCATGCCTCGGCCGAAATCGATCGGAAATCACCGTGACTTCGATTGCGGGGTCGATCTCCAGTGCGGCTTTTTCGGTTGCTGCGACCTTCGTCAGTCCGAGATCAGCCTGGCGATAACCCTGCGTCGTGATATTGGTCAATTCGATGATATCAAAGTCAATCAGACGAAGTTTCCGAACACCGATTGCTGCGAGTTGCAGGGCCACTTGTCGGCCAATGGCTCCCACTCCGATCACGGTTGCCGTCAGTGATAGCAAACGCTCTGCGGGGATCAGGTCCTTTTGTCTTGAAAATCGATCAGTCATGAATGTCTCCGATGAGGTAAATAGCAATGAAATCAGCCCACTGACGCAGTGGACGGATCAGCAAGAAGCGGGGATGTCAGAATTGGTCTCGGTATCAGTCTGGCTGCTCCTGCCATCCAGGATTCCAGCGGCAGATCTGCCAGGCATTCGAAGACGGTGGGAATGAACCCCAAATCTTCGATAATGTGTAGTGCCGCCAGGTCCCGGACGAACACGCGGCGGCCCAGTGAATTGCGGATCACAGGTCCGAAGACCTGCTCCGCCAACAGCATCCCGAAACTGTTGTGTAACAGCATTCGATGTCGGTTATCGGGCAGATGGCCTTTGGTTGCGTCGAACCACTGATGCAAGGCGAGATAATCATTTGCGGAACCACCCCATTTCTTGGCGGAGCGCTCAGCGTGAATCACGGGATTACTCATGGCGGTGGCTTTCTGTTTGGGGTGTGCAGGGCTCGAACGCGAAATGGTCCACCGTACCCGGCCGCTCGAAGCTGGTCCCAGGTGATTTCATCGGGATCGTAGGAGTCAGGTTCAAGGTAAGTTTCCATTTCGTCGAGGTAGTCGTCGGAAGGCTCCTGGGCGAAGAATTCGTCATTGAGTCTCTGACATTCGGTTTGTGCTTCGGTCTCCGAGTAATAGAGCGATAAGTGAGCCGATTCCCCTTTCGGAACGAAGAACTCGTCATTGTGTTCCCAGTTCTGTTCCACAATGATCCAGGCTTGATCAGGGAAGTTTGACGCCGGTGCATTCGTCGGGACGACATTGGCCGTACGTGTGCCACCTGCATTCGACCGGCGCCCGCGACGCGGCGTTGCATTCGAGGTCATGACATTCCTTTCTCGGTTTGTAACAGCCATTCATGGTCGGTCAAGAATTCTGTTACCGCGTGCGAAGTCCTAATCTTGTCAAACGTGCCTCCCCTCAATGGTCCATCACGGCGAACATTGTCGACATACTCTTGTTGCCAGGCAGTCCAGTCGGTGGCCTCAAACGGTTGACTCCAATCGACGGCGACTGGAATCTGCAGGCTGCCACCGGGACCGACGTGATACTGCAATCTTGCATACGTCTGTCCGCCCCGAGCCAGGATCGCCATCACCGCCCAATCGCTGCGGCCAAACACTCGGGCAAACGTCTCTTCGTCGACATTGCTCGGTTCGGCCGATGTTCCCGGATGGGAGTGAATCCAGACCCGGCCGAACGTTTCAGGTCTCCGTCCCGCATCAATTTGCTGGTCGAAGAACTCGGCCACGGAGTCGTCATCAAACGCCACCGTGACTGCTGAGCAGACTTGTTGGACCATCACAAAGTCTTCGACAAACAGCAGGTCCTGAGGATTCGTGAGACCAAACCCGCCGACTTCCGTTGATCCGACATCACGCAAGAACAGCAATTTGGCCCAAGCCAGCGGACTGAAGCGAAGTTGCGGTCTGGAATTCCGGATTCGTCGCCGTGTCCGGGGTTTCTGATTTCGTTTGAGCATGGCAAGCCTTGCAAAGTGTTTTGGAATGGAGACATGTCGGGCAAACCTGCTCATCACATTCGAGACAGGTTTTCAGGCAGTTGGGACAGATACTCTCGTCGCAACAGGAGCAACCGCGGATGCAGGCATCACAGCGCGATTCGTCACAGTTCTGACACGAAGTCCAGCAGCTTTCGCAAACCGCATCGCGGCAATAGCTGCAGTAATCCGCATCCCCTGCGGCTTGTTGACCACAAGAATGACACTCCACACTTCGCCACTCGCTGAGCGTGGCGTAAGGGCTGTCGCCGTTGTAGGTATGCAGGACGACGTCGACGATTTGGAAGAAGTCAGTCAACCGCCCGGAGCGTAATGCCTGCCGGATGGGTACTGTCGCATCCCCTTCACACAGGCAATTGCTCGTGACATGCGGATGAGTAATATGGTGGCTGCTTGACGGATGGCAGGGAGTCAATGCTTCGACGGCGTAGGCGTGATTCTTCGTATTGGGGATTTCGCTCCAATCAAGTCGGATGCGAAATTGTCCCAGTTCGATGTCGTCCATCACGATGGACTCGGTGACAACCGAGATCGTCCGCTTCTTGAGATCCAATTCGTACTCCTCAAACTCGTCAGCGAGTGCCACGAATTCGTCGTACAGATCTTTCTGGGTCGGTATTGAGGACGGCAATGTCGCTGCGTTGAACGCGTCCAGTCCATCTTGAATCTGGGAATGGAATCGCCGCAGTTGTGACAGAACTTGCCCCCGAACATGAGTGGTGGCGCGACTCCAACCCCTGCGCTGTACGGAGTTGAGACGCTCCGTCAATTCTGGGATCGTCGTGAGCAGGCTATCAGCCAACCGCAGACGGATTGACGCAGTTGTGGGTGGCTCCAGTGCGCGTTGCAGGCTTCCGGCGGCACGCCAGAAAAGCCGATTGAATTTGGACATGGAAAAGTCCTTCCAGACGAAAGCCCACGGCCGTCAATTATGGTTGACGACCGTGGGCCGAATTGAAGATTGTGAAACTCAGAATCGATTGACGATCAAGCCGGACAGGCCCCTTCGATCTTGGTGGGCGTGAAACTGATTCGATCACCAGCTTCGAGCACTTGGTCGGCGACAGCGGGCTGCCGGTTCACACGGATCAAGTAGTCGCTTGGCTGTCCTCCTGGAACGCGCTGGGCGAAAAGCTGAGCCACGGTAGTGCCCTCAGGGATTTCAATGTAATCAGCGAATCCAGCACCGTCGTTATTGATGTACATGCACTTCAAGATGGAAAAACTCCTGATTAGGCACACGCGTGACGCAGAATCTGCGACCCGCGCGTGCGAGACCAGGTACGGGGAACGTACCTAGCGGCGATGAAATGGAAGTCGCCGTTGCGGGAACCGGCCTCTGGAACGCGGCTTGATGGGGTATGAGTTCACCCGACGTGGTCCAGACCCCCCGCTTGCATTCGGGCGGATGTCGCCCGAATGCAGCGAGATGCCAATCAGCATGGTGGACACAATGAAAAATGCGAACCACGATCCAGTGGCGAGGCCAACGGCGCCACCAACGACGAGACAGCCTTGGGTGTAAACACCGTTCAGTTTATTTCGAGCACTCATGTGCTGGTTTCTCCTGCAAAGTGGAATCTTTCTAAATCGGGGGAGGTCGCGGGGCCAGGTGCACCAGACAATTGTCAGAATGTGTTCTGCGTCGGATTGGCATGTGATGTCCTTCTGAGAAATTGGGAAGAGAGTTTGGGCTGCGGAATCAGATCTATGAGTCTGCCATGAAATCGTGGTCATCCAGCTCGTTCGAATGATCCTGTTCGCCGCATGGGCCCGAAGAACGATTCTGTCCGCGGCTCGGGCGGCAAGCGGCGTTCATTCGGACGAGGCTAAAGCCCCGGGATTGAATGGTCCGCAGTGATTCGCCTGTTGCGCGTGCTACTGCCGATTCGAATTGTTGCTGTCGCATGAAGGAAGATTTCCTGTTTCAAGGCGCGCACCGGCGCAGCACCAGGCGGTCAAGCCTGGCGGGAAATGGACGGTGCGTGTCACGTTTGGGAATGGAAAAGAAACGAGATCGGCGACTCTTGGGACCTCAAACAAGTTGACAGGCCCTGGAGTTCGTCATTAGTAAATCAGAAGTGGGCTCAGCTCTGCATTGAACTGCGGAAGGCCCGCTGTGCTCTCAGACGGAGATCGATTGGCATTTCAGCCAAAGCGAGGGCGGTCATCTGCCTGGCAGGGCCAGAATCGCCAAGTTCGACCCCGTCCGGACGATTCGCCGGTCCGGACGAAGTCAGATCCAGTCTCACAAACTGCACACTGGGCGTACTGCTGTGGACTGTAGCCAGCTGATCGTCACGAAATGTCAGGACCACCAGCGGACGTTTGAAACGTGCTGGTCGCGGGGGTGATTGAGGCCGGTGCGACCTCGTGTGATGGTAATGTCTCATCCGTTGGATTCTCAACTTTCATAGAATTTGAAGCAGGACCGAACAGGACGTTTGCGGTCAGCCAGTCATGTTCGGCTTGCAGAGCCAGACTCCGGTGCGTGAAGGGACCGAGAACCGGCCCCTTGCTGGGCGCGAGATCCGCCCACCAGTTTCCGTCAACATCCGGTTCGACGTGACTGGCACGTTCGATCCGGAGATTGCCCAGAAGCTGGATGGGAATCTCTTCAGCGTAGATGGCTCGAACCAAGCCCCGGGTTAAAATTAA
>JAQGHT010000180.1 GCA_028291565.1 Planctomycetaceae bacterium
ACGTTTAAAGCACCTGCGAAAACTTGACGTTAGCGGAACAAAGATCAGCGACTCCGGGCGGCGGCAGTTACGTGAATTGCTTCCAAAGGCAATGATCACGCCGTAGGAATTATCTCGGGTGATGCACGGACCAATATAAGCCCGAAGCGCAAGATCGTCCCACCGTTAAAGAGATCGTCCAGCTTTGTCGAAATATTAGCCGCTGGCCCATGCGGAATGGGACTTATGGGACGCATGGGACTTATGAGAGCAATAAGTCCTATCGGTCCCATTAGTCCCAGGCATTCACGAGGTTTCTCGGACGACCAGTTGAGTTTCCAGTAACTCAATCGTACCGGGTGCCGCATCGGTTTCAATTTGTTGATCTAATTGCTCGACCGCGACTGTCAACAATTCTGGTAATTGATGACTCACGGTTGTGATGCATGGATCAAACACCGCGGCAAACTGTAAGTCACCCCAGCCAATCACCGAAATGTCTTCTGGCACACGGATACCAAGCCGCCGAAAGGCGCGAAGCAGTCCCACCGCCGTAAAGTCCGTGTCGCATAACACACTATCAGCACGCAGGTCGTCCTTGATGGATTGAGCCAGTCTTTCAAATCGTGCGAAGTACTCAGGTTTGGTGACAAACCAGCCTTCCGTTTCCCGGAGGACGCGATCCCGATTGAACTGCATGCCGTGTTCGGCCGCGGCGGAGCAATAGGCGGCGATTCGAGCTTGGATCGAGGAGCTTTCGATTTCTTCCGTAATCAAAATCGGATTCTTCCGGCCCCGGTCTTTGAGGTGCGAAATTGAGGCCCGGGCTCCGGATGTCACATCGCTGATGATGCTCGTCATTCCAGGAATTCGCAAATCACCGACGACGGTCACTGCGGCTGAGGTCTGCTTTAAAAGTTCCGCGGCGGGTTTCCATTGAGATTCGTTCTCGTGGGCCAGATACACAATCCCATCGATCCAACCGGCCTGAACGTCACGCAGCAATTGTTCGATGGGCCCCAGACTGTCGGGAGCCCGCGTCGCAAGGATCCGAAAACCATGTCCCTCTGCCGCTTCATGTAACCAGGCAAGCGCTCGCTGAGCCAGAAAATTCTTCCAGTCATGAGCGATCACGGCGATCACTCCGCTCCGCTTCCCGGCTAATTGCTGGGCTGCAGCATTGGGACGGTAGCCAAGCTCTTGGGCGATTTGCCGAATTCGATCCGCAGTGACCGCACTGACCCCGATTCGGCCACTCCCGGTTCCCATCAGAACTGCGGAAACAGCCATCCGCGAAACGCCGGCGCGGGCTGCAATGTCCGTCATCCGCGGTGGATTACGCATTGATGAACGGGGAGAGGGCACTTGATACCTCTTTGAATTAAGTCCTGCTTGCTCGCGCATTAAGACTCAGTGACATAGGCGCAAGACTGCCACTTTCCATCATAAACAGATTTTCATGCGAGTTCAAGGAATCCTATTGTTTCTTTAGTTGCTTCGATTGGCACCTGGAATCCAGAGCACATCCGCGCGGCCGGCGTCGTTGCATAGGCGTGCCCAGACAAACAACAAATCCGACAATCGGTTCAGGTAGATATTAACATGCTGATTAATATCATCAAACTCGGCCAATTGCAGCACTTCAATTTCCGCTCGGCGACAAACAGTACGGGCCACATGCAAGGCTGCGGCCGCCAACGATCCGCCAGGCAAAATAAAACTGGTCAACGGAGTCAACTGTTCTACCGCGGCATCAATCCAATGTTCCAGCCTTTCGGCTTGTTCCGCTTGGACTCGCAGCGGTTCAATTGTCGACTCGGGTTCCGTAGATTCCATTTCGCCCGCATGGAAATCATGGTGATCGTGTTCGTGTTCGTCATCAGGGGCTTCTGGTACGCATAAGTCGGCTCCGACGTCAAACAAGTCGTTTTGAATGCTCCTCAAGTGTTGAGCAATCTCTGCGGGAACTCCTTGCGCTAAAGCCATTCCCAGGACGGCATTCAATTCATCAACGGTCCCATAAGCGGCAATTCGGGGGTGAGTCTTCGGCACGCGCGAGCCGTCTCCCAAACCTGTTTGGCCGTCGTCACCGGTCTTCGTATAAATGCGGTTCAAATAAACCATGAACTGTTTCCGAACTGTTTTCTCAAGGGACAATGCCACGCGTTGCAGGTGTTTCGTTGGGAAATTCCTGAATTTGCGGCATTCTCCAGTAAATTGACGCGTCAGCTGGCCTTTTATAGCGCGCTAACCTTGGGTGTTCCGGTCGCCTTGCCGTCTTGAACGGGGGGATTTACCGTTTCTCGCGGAACTCGCGAATTGAAACCGTTACAGCCCTGCTGTGAACGACCTTTTCCGCCTATCTCGCTCGCAACAGATCAGCGCAGACAACTCGATTCTCATACCCGAATCCCCAAGGTCTGGCGACCTTGGCTACGAGGAATTGGCCACCAACGAGATCGTTGCATCGACACCATCGGCAGTTCTGCTTGAACCAACTCCTGCTGAAGCTGCGTAAGGCTCGCTCTTCCGTGCCGAATTCGGCATTATCGAAGTTTACGGTGAGATTGCCAACAGCGATTCCCGTCGAACCCAAACGGGCTATTCTATAACGGACTTAAGTGCGGCGAATTCCTCGTCGCTGAAATCGTGAGAATTCGGGCGGGGCACGTCGATCGGCCCAAATTGTCAAGAATTCGGCGACGAAAATCTCTCACGGCGCGGCAAAAAAGGGCTTCTCTTGACGCTTTGGC
>JAQGHT010000211.1 GCA_028291565.1 Planctomycetaceae bacterium
TGTTCGCAACTCATTTCGTCAGAAGATATTGCTGCAACCACGTCCTGACGAAATCTCCTCAGTCAAGGCACACGGATCGTGTTTTACCGGGCCAGATTGAGTCGCTGCATTGCCAGGACGACTGTGTCACTGACGCCTGCCTTTTTTAAATTGATAATTGCCTGCGGCGAAGTATCAAACGCTCCGCCTCGCTCCTGGATCGCGCTGATGACAAGCGCATCGGACACTTGTTGCGACTGAACCATCTCGATCACATCATAATTCGACATCGCACGTTCTTGCGCGTGACGCTGTTTCTCACGGTACGCAACGTTGCGATTGATTGTTTCCGCTTCTTCTTTATCGTCTTCTTTCTTTCCGAGCAAGGCTCCGGTTGCAGCACCAACTGCCGCACCAATCATCGCGCCCTCTTTTTCCTTGCCGATCTGATGTCCGATGATAGCACCGACACCCGCCCCGGCTCCCGTGCCAACCAATGCCCCGGTTTGGGTTTGGTTCGCGCACCCTGCACCGCAGATCATGCCCATTCCCAGCACGATCAACGAGATTCCAGTATATTGAGTCCGACGCATGTGGGCACCTCCTTGCAGTATGTACCAATTCCTGGTCTCACAAAAGGCGAGCAGCAATGCTGTAAATGTGGAAGGTTTCCCACGGCAAGGCTGATCAACTTGTGAGTGGTACAACACGATACCAACTCGCGCGAAAATGCGCCATTTTCATTATTTTCGGCTTAAGCCGACCTCAATCTTGACCAGCGACATATTCGGCAATCCGAGTTCACTTTCGTTGATTCCCTTGGCAGGTGCTGTAACTGTATGTTGGTAAATAAGTTACGCTAGGTCGCTGAGTCGGGCGAGAATGTTGTTGAAGATTATAAGAACTGACAACAAAGTGACAAATGGCAATTCGATTGGACCTGCAGAAAGGAAATCCACGCCGGGTTCTCGAACAGGAATATTCCGGCTGAAATCTCGTTGCCACGCGTTCAATTCGCCGAGGCCTCCCAAAATTCTTAATGCGAATCATCGCTTGCACGGTCCTAACGAATCCAGGCGTTCAATTCTCACGCCCCGAAAGATTCCGTAAAACTGGATGACTGTCTGACAACTCTGGACGGATTCTCCTTGCGACGTCCAATTCACGTGTCAGAATTCGAATACAGTGTGGATTGTATATTTAGGGGCGTCGGGAGAATTCGAATATGTGGAGTGTCAATTTTCGCATCGGAATCATGTCATGCGTGGGATTTGCCACGGCTTGGCTGGCTCTGGCTTCCATATTCGCCGACGAGACCTCTCCCGTCGATAAAACCGATCCCAAATATGCATTGACCGATCCCGATGGAAAAGATCAGGACTTCCATCTTACGGGAGAATTCGCCGGCACGGCGCAACTCAGCCGCTTTGGCAGCCAGACGTTCGGTCTCCAGGTAGTAGCCATGGGGAATGGGCGTTTTCAAGGCCGGCTGCTGATTGGAGGTTTGCCGGCCGCAGGCTGGAACGGATTCGCTCAAATCCGTCTGACGGGCGAGCGTGACGGCCGCAGGCTGACGCTGCTGGGCGGGCCTTATACCGTCACTTTGGCGGGAATCGCCAAGTCGGCGACGGTCCGCTATAAAGACGGCGATTTGACGTTGGGCGTTCTACCACGCCAGGAACGTCAAAGTCCGACGATGAACGCCACGGTTCCCGCCGGCGGAAATCTGCTGTTTCAAGGGGGCCCTGACGACATTTGCGGAACGTATTTGTGGAATAACGCGCATCTCACTGAGGAGAAATATCTTAAGGCCGGTGCCGAAACCTATTATGGCTATCGCGACTTCAAACTCCACGTTGAGTTCCGTACGCCATTCATGCCGAATGCTCGCGGACAATCGCGCGGCAATAGCGGTATCTATTTGAACGGACGCCACGAGATTCAGATTCTCGATTCATTTGCCCTGGCCGGCGGTGAAGATGATTGCGGCGCTATCTATCGCTCGAAGCGGCCTGATGTCAACATGACACTCCCCCCGCTGGCCTGGCAGACATATGACATCACTTACAATGCTCCGGTCTTCAACGCGAAGGGAAAGAAGGTTGAAAACGCTCTCGTGACCGTCCTGCATAACGGAGTCTTGATCCACGACAAAGTGGAAATCGAGGGGCAGACCGGTTTGCATGCTCCGGAAGAGTCCGACGAGTTGATGGCGATCAAACTTCAGGATCACGGCACGCCCGTCGTGTTTCGCAACATCTGGATCGCTCCGATTGAAGATCCGAACGCGACGGTCGTCCAGGAACCCTACTACGGTCGTCGCGGACGGCGAAGATAAGCCTCGAACGATTCACGCCATGTTACAAGCCCGAAGCGTAAGTCTTGACGTTGTTCAGTTTCGAGGCGTGGCCGATATGTTAATTGTCCAGAAATCCGACGCCGTTCGCCGATGCCTTGCAGTCTGATATTCGGCTTGTTTCGAACTGATTATCATCCACGGCGGACGCAGATTTCGCAGATGAGAAAACAAACAACAACAGTTGTTTGAGCGTTCCTTTGGGCAATTCGATACCCTTACGAAGGAGTCAATCCGCTCTCATTGTCAAATATCCGCTGAACTTCCCATCCAAAACAACGAGGCCGGAGCGACTGCTCCGGCCTCGTTCATTTTGAGTCAGATCCACCGTGCTTTCTGCAGCGGTGCGTGATCGAAATCAGCTCCCTATTCCTGATAGAACTGTGTGGCTTCTTCGACGATCAACGGTTTCTGAATCGATTCGCTGGTCAGTCGAGCTCGCAGTTTGGTAGTTCCGGCAGCCGTGGCCTTGATGAAGACTTTGAAGGTTGCCGAGTCTCCGGCAGCCAGTTCAGCCAGCGGCTTGAAGATCAACATCCCGCTTTCGAACAGGTGCTTTGTCGGTCCGTCGACATTGACTAGTTCCACATCGGGCGGCAACTCCAGCGAGATCGCGACTTTGTGGGCACTCTTTGAACCATCGTTCCGAACTCGGACCTCGAACATGGTCTCGGTGCCAACTTCAACCGGATCGTCTCCGTCTTTCACTTCCATGACGAGTGATGCGGCACCTTCCACTCGAGTTGCAACTTCCGCGGTCGCTTGAGCTCCGGAGTCACCGACGACCCGGAACTGTTGTTGAAATTCGCCAGTTTCTTTCGGCATCAGTTCCAACTCGACGGCCATCGATTGACCGGCATCAAGATGTCCCAGGTACCAGCTGACGGTGCGGCCCTGGCTATCCCATTGTCCGCCGTGATCAGCTCGGGCGAATTCAAAGCCCGAATGAACTTTCTGGCTGATTCGCACGTTGTCTGTTGAAGCGTTGCTGTTATTGGTGACCGTGAGCAGGTATTTCGCGGCTCGATTGACATATCGCAGGCTGGGGCCCGTCGCTTTGAGTGCCAGGCTGGGAGCCAGCACGACAATTTTGGCCGTCGCCGTGTGTTCCAGTTCCGCCGTGCTCGACTTGGCAATCACTTTCAAAACTTGATCACCACCAGCGGTTGCAATCAATGCCAGCCGCATGGTTCGAGTCTCGCCTGCCCCGATGGGTCCCAATTCGGTGAGAATCTCTTTACCGGAAGTGCTCGACAGACCGGCTGGTAGGATCGCCTGTACCATCACATTTTGAGCTGTTCCAGTCCCCGGATTCGAGACTGTCACGGTGGCACTTGCGGGTTCGCCAAGATGGATCTCTTCGGCCATTTTCACGACGGTGGTCAGCAACGGTTCCGAAACCTGGAAGGACGTCGCCGCTGTTCCCGTGAAGCGAACTTGTGCTGAAGCGGCCAGTTCACCCCGCTTTGTGGGAACGATCATCAACTCGATGACCTTTTTCTCGCCTGCCGCCAGAGAACCAAACTGCCATTCGAGTCTCGAGGTCGCTTCCTTGGGAAGCGGTTTGGCATTCACTAATCGAACGGATTCCGGGAAATTTGCTTCCACGATGACATCGCACGCCGCAACTTTGCCGCTGTTGTGAACCACCAGTGCGCACTTGCATTCCTGGCCCAGGGTCACTTCTCCGCGCGGTTCCCATTGCACATCGACCTGTGGTGAATGTGTGTTGGAATTACTCGTGCTGATTGCCGAAGTATTCACCATATTGGGCCGGGTCGCGGTCACTTCAAAAGCATCTTTAGTGACCGGTGACTTTGCGCCAGGCTTGCCGATTTCCAAGACTTTTGCCATATCCTTGGGTTGCGAAGGCCCTGCGTTTCTGACGACGCTGACAGGCTTGACCGGTACAACTCTGGTCGAAGGGGCAGTGACGACCGACGATTTGTCGGCTTTCTCGGCGGTCTCCGTTTTGTCGGTTTTCGGGGTGACGCTGGGCTTGGCGGCAGCCGTGGCACTGGCCGGCTTCACGCGTCGAACCGATTGCGCACCCTGCTCTTCTTCCCATCCCGCGTTCACGACTTTGGTGGGACGCTCGGAAGGTTCGAATGGATTCACTTCAAGCTCGGGTTTGCCGGTCGATTCGGTCGAAACGGGTACGATCTTCTTTTTGGCAGGAGCAGCCGCTCGGTCCGCTGCTGGGGAAGTCCCCAGCAGTTCTCGATAACGAGCCGACTTACGGGTCTCTGTCTCTGCCGATTCGTCATCGCTGACCGCTGCACGACGCGCCGTCTCGGAACTGACATTTTCAGTCCGTGGCGCGGCGGGCCTGGTGGCGGTCACTGGCCGTTTGGCAGGTGTTTTGGCCGCGGCCGTTTCGTCTTCGAACATCTTACGAATATCTTCGTCTTCGATGCTCGAGCTGTCCTCGGCAGCCAGGTCCGATCCCGTTTCCGCGGATTCAGAAACACGGGATGTCCCGGCTTTTGTTCCGGTCTGAGTTTGGCCGGCTCGGGAAAGGCCCGATCTGGGCGAAATGGTGCCTGTGTCGCCGGATGGCAACCGGCGTAACGGCTTCGCATCGTCAGCCGTGTCGTCTTTTGACAGTCGAGCACTTGCTGGCCGTGGAAGATCGTCGGCCTGGTCCACGTCAGCTTCAGGAGGTGGAGTTTTTTTACGGGAAAAGATCAGCAACCGTGATCGGCCGCTGGAAGGACTCTTTGTTGGAGTCGAATCTTGCGAATCGACAGCAATCAGTGCCTGCGGCACGCAGGCTGCGATACAGATGACAGGCAGCCACCAAATCTTGCGCATCCTGCACACTCCTTGGATATCACCCCGACAACCGGAGGATATCGCGTGCTCCGCACGTCCTATTTGACACGTTTCAACTAAATCGACGCCGCCAGCCCCAACACGAGCCGATCGAAGCGCGTCCATTCAGGGGGAGACCACAGCAGCTTCCCGAGAAGAACTCGGAATCAGATGCCGCATCACCCGATCAGATTCGAACTGACACAGGAGTTGCCGAAATCGGGCTACCATCTGTGTCAACGTCGAGTTGTATCGGAAATGCGAGACGTACCGCTTGAAGCGATTCGGTAATTTTTTCCGGTCATGCCGGATAATCCAGTAATACGGGTTGTTTTGCGTGCGGCGATTGGTTTGTGCTTATTGTGACGTAACACAATATGATTAAATCACTTAAGTTGATTGAAGACGGTGTTTAAGCGTCAATTGGCCGCAGCGTATAAGGCTGACACGCAATTCGCAATGTCGACAGTCAACGGTGTACCGCTTATTGAGAAGCGACCAGAGCATTGACCGCTTTGGTCAGTTCGGCCAGTATCTCGCGCGGAATTTCGGGGTACTGGGGACCGTGCTTGAGGAAATTCTTCAATGTCTGTTCGCACGCTGCTCCACTGGCAAATGCGACCGGACCGAGTTGTTCGTACCACAAGAGGTGGTCGTCATAGAGTGATACTCCTTCTCGATCCCACGTCCAATCCTGCAGCAGGCCCATGAGATTTTTCCTTCCGTTGCCAGAGTTGAATGTTTGAGTTAAAGCGGCAAATCATATCATCAAACGTGACTCGATTATCACTCCAATTTGGTAGTCGTTGGCAGTCGAAAGCAATTTTCCTTGATACGTGTTGATGAACGTTTCCTATTTCGGAACGGCCTTGGTAAGTCATCGCGCTGAGGCCACTCGCGGAGCAATTTTACGAGTGATTATCGAAACGAGTCATTTTTCGAATTGGGTTTTCCATTCCAGTGGGTACATCTGATATTATTCCCGTTCAGACAGATGTGATGACCACCTAGACAGAGCTGGTCCCCTTTTCTTTGTCAGATTTTCAGATTGGAACCGATTGATGACAGGTCCAAATTTGACGGTCGCGCTTCAGAAGTGCATCCCGCGCTCGGTTGTGGTCCGCTTTGTCCTGGTGATCGGTTTATTCGCGGCAATGCTTTCATCTGGCTTGGCAGACGAACCCGATCCCGCATATCGGGCTGCCAGGGCCGAGTTCAACAAGCAGTTTCGGCGGAAGGCACCCGGCGAGCGGATTCAGGCGGCCGAAGCTCAAATTCAGGCCATCGAGGCCATTCAAGAGTTTCCGTCCATGGAAGTGGTCAATTTGTTGATCAAGGGGGCGCTATTTGATCGCCCGCCTGAAGTGAACCTGGCGGCACGAAAAGCGATGCAAAAAATGGCACAGGACCCCGCGACAGCCAAGGCGCTGGTGGATGAAATCAAGAAATACCTCAAACGGAAATCGCCAGCGACTCCGAAAAGCGTGACTGGGCCGTTGCCAGCTGAAATCGTGCCAGTACTGCTCCAGGCCGCTGCGGCGACCAGCGATGTGGCTGTTCAAGAAGAGTTTCTGAAGACTCTGGACGATTTCTTGGAATCTGCGAATGGGACGTTACTGCTTCCGATCACCGTCATTGATGATTGTGCGTTGCAGAATGACAAGTACGCGCTCCAGGCAATCACCTTGTTTTCGAAGTCCAAGATGTTTGACCAGAAATTTGGGTACCAGCGTTGCATCGTACAGGCGATGTCGAAATTGAAGCAGAAGGACGCGGTCAAATTCCTGATTGACATGATTCCAAAAGCAGAAGGACTGATTCAATACGACGTGGTGTTCTATCTCTCGAAATTGACAAACCAGGATTTTCGTGAGGACCATCGGCAATGGGTGGAATGGTGGGCAGAAAACAAGGATGAATTCGAGTTTCCCAAAGAGTTGCCGATCGTGACCGATGAGGAATTGCTGACTGGACCTGGCGATCCGGCCCCTGCTCCAGCTCGCAAACCCAAATCGGCGGTGGCCGTCAAACCCAAAGCGCCCCCTGCCGCCAAGCCGAAGCCAATGGAAATCGATAAACCCAAGACTGGAGACACTGAAGGCTCGGAAGAACCGAAAACCGCCAAGTCTGGGAAGC
>JAQGHT010000221.1 GCA_028291565.1 Planctomycetaceae bacterium
CTACCACAAATACGGGAACGGGTAGTCGTCCCAACGTGGCCGGGCCTGTTGCTTACCCGAAAACCTTGCAGCATTGGTTCGATCCGAGCGCCTTCGCGCTTCCCGCACCCTACACGTACGGCAACGCGGGCCGCAACATCTTAGTGGGGCCTGGCCGCTGGAACTGGGATATGTCACTGTTCAAGAATTTCGTGATCCGGGAAGCGACTCGTTTCGAATTCAGAGCGGAGGCATTCAATATCTTCAACCACCCCCAATTCGGATTGCCAAATCCAACCATCGGAAATCCGCAGGCCGGAGCCATTACGAGCACAGTAGGTAACTCGCGACAGATGCAAGTCGCTCTGCGCTTCCAGTTCTAGTCTCGAAATACAAATTCTTTACACGCCAGTTACAAGACACGCCAGAATGCAGCTTGAACAAGAGTGCTGACCTGGAATATTTCGCTCGACCTCGCAGTATAGACATGCGAACGCGGCTTGGCGCGACAATCAGGAGGCTCTCAATGAAACGTTGTGGCGTAACAGTTCTCGGCCCGGTTATGGCTTTGACCTTTGCTCTCGCCTTGCCCGCAGGTGCAACAGTCATAGATTTCGAAACTCAGGCCGCTGACAGAAGCGGTAGCCTTACTGGCATCCCCGATTCACCGCTCACAATCGGTATTGCCACTTTCACCGGTGGCGAACTGCTCCGCGGTGAAGTTGGTTTAAATGCCGATCCAACCGGTGTCTATGCGAGTGAAGGGCTGTTTGGATCGGGAGAAACCAACCCGTTGGTGATTAGCTTCGCTGTACCCGTGCAGGACGTCAGTGTCTTTGTTCTGAATGGCGATGACCTGCGGAGCTATACGGTCTCGGACAACATAGGTGACTCGGCTACCAACTCGCTGGCCTCGTCCGGCGGCTTAGGCGCCGCCACGTTCTCTTTGCCCGGCAATCGGCTATCAACCCTGAAAATCACTTCGGCCAACTCAAACGCCTGGGACTTCGCAATAGATAATGTGACTTTCACAGAGGCTGCTACTTCCACTCCGGAGCCTGAGTCAATATTTCTGCTGGGCGCTGGCTTCGTGCTGCTGGGCGCCATCTGCCGCAGGAGGCTGCATAATTGACACTCCTCCACGCATGTCAGGTTCAGTCTTCCAGATCGTGTGCGAATTCGCCGAGGTCGCCGGCATTTACGTCCGACACTGCCCAGTAAGCCATGTGCGAGTGCGTCCAATGCACGACGTTGTAGCCCCTGATGGTGAGTGTGCGAGGACGGGAATTGGAGGCTGACGAAGGCCAGAGAAACAGATTAATCGTATGTTGGCGACGCTTATAAACAAGCGCTGCCACGGGGCGATCGTCTAAGTAGTCCAGGCGTCCTCCTGCCAACGGGAATCCTTTGGACGACAAGTCTTTGACAAGCGGCGCGAAATCGAGCTTACCGCTGAACCACGGCTTTACAGTGTGTTGATCGGACGAAACGACGTCGCTCAGGTGATTGGCCAGCAAGGACCGGATATGACTCGATACGACCTCTTCGGCCAATACGTCAGAACTAGAAGGGCGTCGAACCATTCGGAGAAGCACGGCCGTCAATAGCAGAACGGCGACAACGCTTGCGGCCATCGCCCACACTCGCCACTGGGGGAACCAGCTTCGTCGAATATTTTCGGCCGGCCGTCGCCCGGACTGGTGAAGCTGTGCCCGAAGTTTCTGAACAAATTCTTCCGAAGCTGGGAAGTACTCCATGTGGACCCGCACCGAGTCATGCATTTGTTGATACTGGTCGTACTTGGCGCGACAAGCAGCGCACTCAGTCAAATGACGGTCGAACTGCGAACTGGTAAATACATCTAATTCTTTATCAACGTAAGCGTCCAGGAACTCACAGACTTCTTGACAGCTCATACTCCCATCTCTCCCGTTGGCTGGCCTAGCCGGATGTAAAGTTCCTTTCGCGCTCGAGAAAGCCGAGACATCACGGTGCCCAAAGGGACCTCGACGATCTGCGCAATTTCCTTATAGGACAACTCTTCCAATTCTCGCAAGATCAATATTTCCCGGTACTCGAATGGCAACTGCTCCATGGCCCGACGAATCAGTTGCGAATTCGCATTCTTGATTAACACTGCCTCGGGATCCGACCATGCCGTCACGGCGGGCTGAGCATCCATATCCCATTCCATGCTCGTCTCATGAGAGCGATATTGGCGGTGCCAGGTACGGCATGAGTTTCGAACGATGGTCAAAAACCAGGCGCGGGCGTCGCGTCCAGCGGTGAACGTGTCAAACGAGCGTAGCGCCCGGAGAAACGCTTCTTGGACCATGTCTTCGGCGTCATGTTCATTGCGGGTCAGCCATCGCGCAAGGTTGTGAGCGGAGTTGATGTACGGCAGGACGGTCCTCTCGAACAACTCGTGGTCGATCTTCCGTACTTCTCTTCCTGCTCGCTTATTCCAGATTTCTTCTGACATTGGCTGTTGCGCCGGCGAAAAGTGTAGCCCATTCGCAGCATAGTCAGTCTCTCAAAGATTCGGTGTGTCGCACAACACTGGAATAAAACAGCCTCGAAGACGGTATTCCGAATGTGAAAACGCTCTTCTTCAGGCGCCTCTGCTTGTGCGGCGGAGGTTTTGCCGGTCTGCTTGTATTAGGTTCGGTGGCCGTGCATCCATCCGGTTCAGTCAAAGAACCTGAACCGCAGACAGCCACCGCCGCCACTCTGCACACCTCACCAGATGTGGCTGCAACGCTCAAACGTTCATGCATGGATTGCCACTCGAACCGGACGGTGTGGCCTTGGTACAGCTACGTGGCGCCTATGTCCTGGCTGGTCGAAAGAGATGTACGCCGCGGGCGTGACCATGTGAACTTCTCAGAGTGGGACCAGTACACCTTCAAGGAGCGGAGGAAACTCTTAGCGGACATCGCAACCACGGTTAAGAACCGGGAGATGCCGCTGCCCCAATACACTCTGGTCCACCGACACGCGAAGTTGTCCGATGCCGACACGGACGTCTTATGCGGATGGGCGCGCGTCGAGCGACGAAAGCTAAGAGCCAAGCTCCCAGTTGTCACGACAAGTGCGGGTCAGCCCGCAGGCAGTCACTAATGTCGAACGCTTGCGGATACCTCAAAATCGCTAAAAACATTTTCGCATCGGGAATATTTCCCGAAGTGCATCGGTACTGCTCAATGAAACACAAGCTCGATAGCGGTGTTGGAGAAGGAGAAAGCAATTGTCTCGACGAATAAAAGAGAATTCGAATAAAGACGGAGTAGACCGCCGGGGATTCTTGGGATGTATGGCATGGGCCGGTACGGGAATGGTTTGGACCGTAAGCGGAGGAGTACTCGGTTCAAAAGCCTTCGGCCAAATGCCGGATCACCAGATGGGCGGAGCCGCGGGTTTCAGCTTCGTTCAAATCAGTGACAGTCATATCGGTTTCAACAAGGCAGCCAACACTGATGTAACCGCGACTTTGCAACAGGCCATCAACAGGATCAACGCGCTCGACCGTACGCCGGACTTTCTGATTCATACCGGTGACTTGAGCCATCTCTCAAAACCAACCGAGTTCGACACTCTCGATCAGGTGCTCAAGTCGGCGAAGACCGGGGAAACGTTCTTTGTGCCCGGCGAGCACGACATGCTTGCCGACAACGGCCAGCAGTATCTGGAACGGTACGGCAAAGGCACAAAGGGAGCAGGTTGGTTCAGCTTCGATCACAAGGGAGTACATTTCATCGGTCTTGTCAACGTAGTCGATCTGAAGGCAGGTGGTCTTGGCACGCTTGGACCAGAACAACTGACGTGGCTCCAAAAGGATCTCGCGGGTCGATCCGACAGTACTCCGATCGTGGTCTTGGCCCACATCCCCTTGTGGACCGTGTATCCCGAATGGGGATGGGGCACCGGCGACGGAATGACAGCTTTGTCGTACATGAAACGGTTTGGCTCCGTGACCGTGTTGAACGGACACATTCATCAAACGATGCAGAAGGTAGAAGGGAACGTTTTCTACCACACTGCTATGTCGACTGCATTTCCCCAGCCCAAGCCAGGGTCAGCGCCTTCACCGGGGCCGATGAAAGTCCCGGCTGACCAGTTGCGGGACGTACTCGGTATCACGCACGTCAATTACGTGGCCGGTAATCACACGCTCGCCGTTGTCGATTCCACCCTTGCAATGACTTCTGTTTCGCGAACAAGCCTCGAACAAACGGCCAATTCGACCGAAGTTAAGATCGACAACTTCTCTTTCAACCCTAAGTCTTTGACCGTCCCGGTCGGGACCGCCGTTAAATGGACGAATCAGGACGACATTCCGCACAACGTCGTGAGCACGGGAAAGAAGTTTTCTTCTGCTGTCCTCGATACTGACCAAACATTCTCTTTCAAGTTTCAGGAACCCGGCTCATACCCGTACTTCTGCAAGATTCATCCCATGATGACGGGAACAATCATTGTCGAGGGTAAGACCTCGTCAACCACCTAAGGCAAAGGAGCACGCTCATGATTGAAGGACTCCTGCAACCCACGCATTTGCTGCTCATTCTTTTTGTTGCCTTGTTTGTCTTCGGACCCAAGAAACTGCCTGAACTGGGTAAGGGACTGGCTCAGGGCATTCGCAGCTTTAAAGATGGAATCAAATTAACAGAGCAGCCTCCCGCACCGGAAATCGACGGAAAGAGCTGATGCGACCTATAGCGGATATCTCAAGAAGTAAGTAGTTAGAGCCTCTTCACCAACCAAGCGAAATAGGAGTTTGATATATGAAAGAAAACCGTCCTTATATACCTCTGTCATCAGGAACCAAGTCGATCGACGAAAGTACTCTGGAATCCAACTGGCGTCGTGTTGTCAGGCGACGCTCATTTCTGCACGGCATTGGCGCAGCAGCCGTAACCCTGCCGGCAGCCTCGCTCTTCGCGGCGGAAAGCAACCCCGACACCGAACGCGATGAGAGGTCATTAACTAGAGGGGACGTTGCGATCCTGCGACTCGCAGCGGCGATCGAACTCATTGAGGCCGACCTGTGGCAACAATACAATGAGCTCGGGGGAGTAAATGGCGGCAATCCAGCCTACATTGCTGCACTTGAGAATCTCGACGGCGATATGCCGCAGTATATCGCCGATAATACTGATGACGAACTGAGTCACGCAGCATTCCTGAACGCTTATCTCGTATCCAAAGGCGAGGAGCCGGTGGATCTGGACGCATTTCGGACCCTTCCGAGCAGCTACGCAACCGGGGCGAATCCGCAAACAGGGCGCCTTACA
>JAQGHT010000235.1 GCA_028291565.1 Planctomycetaceae bacterium
CAGGTGGCAGGTAACGCCATCGCATCACCCTGGCGATTTGGGTATTGGGGCTACTCCAATCCTTACTACACGCATGTTGCGAATAGTCCTGCCTATATCAATTATTCCCGACCCATTATCGCGACGACGATGCTGCCCAATGCTGGCGGCCAGGCGGGGGCTTATGGGATCAATCCAGAGACTCAGGACCAGGCCATTCAGCTCTTTACCGCCGCTCGAGCCGCGTTCTTCGCGGGCGATTACGGTGCCGCACAAGGGCAGGTCGATCAGGCCCTGTCACTGGTCCCTAACGATACGGTCATGCATGAATTTCGAGCCCTGGTCATGTTTGCGACTCAGCAATACCGCCCCGCGTCAGGTGCAATTTACGCTTTGCTCTCATCGGGCCCGGGTTGGAATTGGACGACCTTGATCGGCTTGTACCCCAATGTCGATACTTACACTCAGCAACTGCGTGTCCTGGAACGATTCTGCATTCAGAACCCTCAAGCGTCGGAGGCCCACTTCCTCCTGGCCTATCATTACTTGACAGCGGGTCATACTGACTCGGCGGCGGAAGAATATCAGGCCGTCTTGGCGGTGAATCCGCAAGACACGTTGTCGGCCCAGCTGCTGACATCGCTCACCGGCCCAATGGCGGGTGCGCCTGTTGCTCAGCTGAATCCGAATGTGCCGACACAGCAAATTGATCCGCAGTTCCTGGTTGGTGACTGGACCGCCGGCCGGAATGATGGTTCCAATTTCAATCTGAGCCTGGGAGATAATGGGACCTACCGCTGGGGTTATGCACAGGCCGGGGGACGACCGCAAGAGTTCTCCGGAGCTTACACGCTGACTGACAACGTCCTGGTGCTGCAGCAAAACAATCAACCGGCGATGGTTGGTCAGGTCACTCCACTGGCAAACAACAGCTTCAATTTCAGGCTGGGGGGTGGAGACGCGAATGATCCAGGATTGACATTCCAACGCTAATTTGGATTTCGATTTCGGTTAATAACCATCAAGGATGGATCGGACGCCGGTGAAAGCCGCATCTGATCCATCTTTTTTTTAATGAGTTTTTTTATGAGTTTAAGCGTGCTCGTTCCCATGCTCCGCATGGGAACACACGTCCTCGAAGCTCCGCTTCGCCCCCCCAGAGACTTCCCAATTTCCGGCACTGGATTGCCCCACCGTTAACAGAGATCGTCCAGCTTTGCAGTATTGGCAGACAATCACCTGCGGCGACTGAATGGGACGCAAGGGAAAGTTCAACGAGTTAAGTTCCCTGCCTACCATTACTCCCATTTCGCACAAGCCAGCGGCTTATGCTACGGCAAACCTGGACGATCTTTGAAACAGCATAATTCATGACTTAACGTCTTTTCTGTCCTTGCCGAATTTGATGCGACTCGATATCGTTTTCGATATCAACCATAAACCAGTGTCGATCCGGCGGCTGAATGTTGCTCAAAATGTTGCTACAGAGTGCTTTGATCGCTACTCGGGATGTTGAACGAACAGGCTTCATGTTGCGGATGAGTTGAGAAACCGACGAACTGACAATCAGTGACAACCGTTCAAAAATCTCAGTTCAGTCCGCGCGAATTGGATAAGGACAGGTGAGGATGACAACCGTGACCCGATCACTTTTCGTGTTTTCCTGGCTCGTATTGGTGGTTCCCTGCATCGGAATCGCACAGGACGCGGCAACCCCCGCGAAACCGCAAGATGCGTCTGCGACCGCGGCCAAACCGCAAGATGCCAAAATCGATCCATTAGACTGGCCACACTGGCGCGGTCCGGAAATGAATGGAATCTCCCGGGAAAAAGGTCTCGTCAGCAGTTGGGATCCGGCCGGAGAGAATCTGCTTTGGAAAAGCCCGGAATTAGCGACCCGATCAACACCAGTCATCATGCGCGGCAAGCTCTATACGATCTGCCGTGATAAGCCCGAAACGACACAAGAAGGTGAAAAAGTCGTCTGCGCCGATGCTGCCACGGGTAAGATCCTCTGGGAAAACATCAATAACGTCTTCTTATCTGATGCTCCAGCAGAACGCGTGGGCTGGAGCAGTGTTACGGGTGATCCGACGACCGGTCATGTCTTCGCGCACGGCCTGTGTGGACTGTTCCAATGCATCGACGGAGAAACTGGCAAAACACTGTGGCAACACTCACTTTCCGAAGAGTACGGAATCCTGAGCACATACGGTGGCCGCACGAACTTTCCGACCATCTTCGAAGACCTGGTGATCGCCAGTGGTGTGATGACAGGCTACGGTGAACACGCCGTTCCGGCGCACCGTTTCATCGCTTTCGACAAGCGAAACGGTCAAGCTGTGTGGATTTTGGCAACTCGGTTGCGTCCTGAAGACACGACCTACAGTACGCCGGTCCTGGGCAATTTCAACGGCCAGGCGGCTATGGTCTTTGGTGCTGGCGATGGGTCGATCTATGCCATCCAACCGCGAACAGGCAAGGTGATCTGGAAGTATGATGCTTCAATCCGTGGTATCAACCAGACGCCCGTGATCGACGGGAATACGGTCTATTGCTCGCACAGTGAAGAGACTTTCGCGGAAAACTCTGTAGTCGGAGCCTTTTTCGCTCTGGATGGCACCAGCAAGGGTGAAATCGCCCCAGGAAAAGAAATCTGGAACGTCAAAGGCCTGGCTGTCGGCCGGAGTGCCCCATTACTTTGGAACGGTCGCATCTACACCATCAACGATGCCGCCGGTATGGTCATCATTGATGCCAAGAAGGGCGAGGAAATCGGCAAGCAGAAACTGGGCACGATCATGTTTGGCTCAGCAGTCTATGGCGATGGCAAGATCTATGTGGGTGAAGCGACTGGTCGCTGGTGGATTCTCGAGCCGACAGACAAGGGTGTGAAGGTGATTCACAAGCTGCGTCTGGACGACGAAATCATCGGCTCGCCTGTGATTTCGCATGGCCGAATCTACTTGCCCACATTTGGCGGCATGTATTGCATCGGCAACAAGGATGGCCAGCCGACGGCGGATCCCATTCCACCCGCACCACCTGAAGCTCCTCGCGACGCGGACTTGAAGCCAGCGCAGGCCCAATTGGTCCCCGCCGAATCATTGCTGACATCCAAACAAAAACAAAAATTCCAGGTCCGGCTGTATAATGCCAATGGCCGGTATTTGAAGACGGTTTCGGCCAAGTACACGCTGGAAGGTCCGGGAACGATTGATGAATTTGGCAAATACACTGTGGCAGACGGCAACGCTCACACGGTCACAGTGGTCAAAGCCGAAGTCGAGGGATTGACGGCCATTGCGCGCATTCGAGTCGTGCCGCCACTTCCCTGGGTGTTTGATTTCAAGGACAAATTGGTTCCACCAACCTGGATTGGCGCTGCTTATCGCCATGTCCCACGAGAAGTCGATGGCGACCAAGTCCTGGTTAAGGTCACCACAATTCCCAAGGGAACTCGCAGTCAGTCCTGGATGGGCCCCATCGACTTGCACGACTATACGGTTCAGGCTGACGTCAAGGGTGACATCAAGAACGAAAAAATGCCCGACGTGGGTGTGATCAATCAACGTTATACTCTGGCTCTCCAAGGCGCCAGCCAGACATTGCAAATTCGCTCGTGGACCGCCCGCCTGGATTTGCGGTTCGCCAAAACGGTTCCCTTCGAATGGAAGCCCAATACCTGGTACACCATGAAGCTCCAGGCGATCAATGAAGCCAACAAAGTTGTCTTGAAAGGCAAAGTCTGGCCTCGAGGCGACGCCGAGCCCGAAGTTTGGTCCATCGAAGCCACCGACGAAACACCCAATAAGGCCGGCAGCCCCGGTCTGTTTGGAAATGCCACGGATGCCGAAGTGTTTCTGGACAATGTCAAAGTGACGCCGAACTAGACCGGTTTACAAACCGGGGACAATTCTGTTCCATTTCCAGTACTGTCAGAGACTCGCCGATCCACCAGTGTCGGCCAAAACTTGTTTGAACAGGAGTTTTCGCATGAAGATCGAGCGATTGACGTTGATCGCGGCTCTGGCAGGGATGCTGGGGTTGAGTTCCCTTGTAAGCACCGGGGCGGAAAATGAGAAATATGATCCGACCGCCGAGCTCTACAAAGCCAATAAGCAATTTAAACTGAAGCCCAAGGATTGGCCGCAGTGGGGCGGATCTTATTTCCGCAATAACACACCTGACGCCAAAGATGTTCCCATCAAGTGGAATATCAAGACGGGCGAGAATATTAAGTGGGCCGCCCGGCTCGGTTCCCAGACCTACGGCAATCCTGTCGTCGCGAACGGCAAGGTCTACATCGGAACCAATAACGGAGCGGGCTATATCGCGCGTTACCCGAGCAAAGTCGACCTCGGCTGCCTGCTTTGTTTCGATGAAGAAACAGGCAAATTTCTGTGGCAACATTCGAGCGAAAAACTCCCCTCAGGCCGTGTTCATGACTGGCCGCTGCAGGGAATTTGTGCCGCGCCGTTCGTCGATGGCGATCGTCTGTGGTATGTGACCAGCCGCGGTGAAGTCGTGTGCCTGGATACGGAAGGTTTCCGCGACGGCGAGAACGACGGGCCATTCATGGACGAGAAGCCCAAAGCAGTACCAGGCAAGCCGGCTCCGCCCTATGTGGAACAATTGGAAGCCGACGTGGTCTGGAAGCTCGACATGATGAAAGAGCTGAAGGTTTCTCAACACAATATGTGCAGTTGCTCCGTGACCGCAGTGGGCGATTTCCTGTTCGTCAACACGGGCAATGGTGTCGACGAAGGACACATCGCCTTGCCGCAAGTCAAGGCCCCCAGTTTTGTCTGTATGAATCGGCATGACGGCAAGGTTCTGTGGACGGACAATTCTCCGGGCGGCAATGTCTTGCACGGTCAGTGGTCATCACCGGGCTATGGCGTGTTCCAGGAACAAGCTCAGGTCTTGTTCGCAGGTGGCGATGGCTGGCTGTATAGCTTTGATCCGGCAGGCGATGGCAATGGCAAATCGAAATTGTTGTGGAAGTTTGATGCGAATCCCAAAGAGTCCAAGTACGAACTTGGTGGCCGGGCCACGCGCAACCACTTGATCGGAACGCCGGTCGTTTACGACGGCCTGGTTTACATTGCCGTCGGTGAAGATCCCGAGCACGGTGAAGGACCAGGACACTTGTGGTGCATCGATCCCAACAAACGAGGTGATGTCAGCCCCGAATTGGTGTTCAACGCTAGTGCGCCGTCCATTCCGATTGCTCACAAGCGAATCAGGGCGGCCGAGAAGGAAAAAGGCGACTTTACCAAAGTGAATCCGAATGTGGC
>JAQGHT010000262.1 GCA_028291565.1 Planctomycetaceae bacterium
GAATGACACTCATGGCAGGTCAATTTCGAGTTTCCGCACCAGGGATATGAGACTTTGCCATTGCTGGATAACCGACATTCCCGTCCATCGTGCAAGACGTCTCAAATCGCCTCGCGAACAGAATCAGTCTTCGCTCCAAGGTCGTCAGGCCTTGGAACTCTCAAAGGAAATTCATGCCTCACTACTTCCAAGTTCCTGCTCCAGGCGTTCGATCGCCCGGCACCATAATTTTCGAACGGCGTCATTCGACCGATTCATCCTGATCGCGATTTCTTCGAACGGCAATTCGTCGCGGTAACGGTGGAGAATAATCTCCCGGTAGTCCTCTGGTAATCGCTGAATCGCCCGTTCCAGCGCGATGTCCCGCTCCTGATTCATCAGATGCATGCTCGGGGTTAACGAGTCTGCGGCCAATGCATCACGCCAGTCACCGGATGAACCGAACGAGTTGACGGGAACCTCGCGCCCAGTCGCGCGTTTGTCGGTGTCACGGTAATGACGTCGAAAATTGGAAACATTATTGAGCAGCAACCTTCGCAACCAGGCGCGCAGCTCGTCGTCTGATGAGCCTTGAAACTGCGCGATGTCGCGATGCGCTTCCAGAAATGTTTCCTGTACGATGTCCGAGGCGCCCCCTTTGTTACGTAAATCCTCGTCCAGTTCACGATCAGCGACCGCTAATAGATAGGCGCGACAGGCCTCAAGTGCTTCGCCGAGCGCATCTCTGGTACGGCCCCTTTCGATCGGAGTCTCTTGTGAAGTTTCGTTCGATTTTTCAGACATGCACCAATTCCCTGAGCACAATCTCCATGACGATGTGACGCGCTGTTTTCGGAATTGTACCATTTTTTGTCGAAATCAGCCGCCGGACCGTAGTGCCCCCCGTCGTAAATCCCGTGTCATGATCGGAAGCGAGGGAGGATCCTGGCGGAAAAAAGCGAATCATGATTGGCAGGCTGCTTTCCCGTTTCAGAGACGTTCGAACTGGACCAACAGGCAATCCACGAAATTCGCAAAAATTGACGAGCTCCGTCTAATCGATTAGGATTACAAATATCAACAAATCTCGATTGGTGAAATTTCCTGTGAAACAGGAGAATGTGTAACAAGCTGCTGTTGCAGGATTTGCGGTCATTTTAGGAAGCTGCCAACAACCAGGCGCGCAGTGCGTATCAAAGGCCCACTCGTGTTTCGATAGATTGTCTGTTTCAAGGGCAAGCGTTTACGTCTTGTTCGAAAGGTCCTTGCTTCAAGATGCAGCCTGCCTTCACCTCGAAAATGCTGCATCCTCCTGGATCTCCGCGATCGTGTCGTGTTCGAACTGAGCGGGCAGGATTTTCCAGGTCCGCAGGCCACTTTTGGTTGATATCCTGTCTGTCGATCCTACTGTTCTGCGCGACAATGCCGGGATTTCTGATCGCTGCCGATGCGTCTGCTACCGGGGAACAGATTTTTCAACAACGGTGTGCCAGGTGTCACGGCGCGCGGGGGGAAGGAACGGCCGCGCATTATGCTGAACCGCTCACAGGAGATCGCTCGCTGACCGAACTGGCCGAGTTCATTTCCAAATCGATGCCCCCGGATGCGAAACAGAAATGCACCGAGAACGAATCGAGATTGGTCGCAGCCTTCATTTTTGACGAGTTTTATTCCAAAACCGCGACTTCGGCTTTCGCCCCTCCTCGCCTGGCTTTGAATCATCTCACGACGCGACAATACCGGAACGCGGTCGCCGACTTGATGGCAAGTTTTCGGGGAGAAGCGGGTCCCTGGGGCGACCAGCGCGGGTTGGAAGGCAGCTACGCGTCCGTTCTGCCGAATGGTGACGGTAAACACATCATGTCGCGGCTGGATCCTGAGATTCGATTCGATTTCGGTAAGGGCAGTCCCGATCCTGAAAAGATCGAGCCACGAGAATTCGCGATTTCCTGGAAGGGATCGTTATTGGCGCCAGTCAGCGGTGAATACGAATTCATTTTGCGTTCGGAAAACAGCGTCAGTTTGTGGGTGAACGATCGCGTTCAGCCATTGATTGATGGTTGGGTGAAATCTGGCGATGTGAAGGAATATCACGCCACGGTGCGTTTGCTCGGCGGACGGCGTTATCCAGTCTTGTTGAACTTCACCAAGAAGGGGCAAGGCGTGATGAAGCCCGCCGACCAAAAGGCGAAAGAGCAAATCGCTCCGGCGGCCATCACCCTGTCCTGGATCCCACCGGGACGCTCGGAACAAGTGATTCCCAAAGAGTTTTTCTCGCCACAGCACTACCCGGAATCGTATTACGTCGAGACTCCCTTTCCTCCAGACGATCGAAGCACGGGATTTGAGCGTGGCACGTCGATTTCCAAAGAATGGGATCAGGCGACGACTCATGGCGCTCTGGAAGTCGCCGATTACGTGGTCCTGCGATTACGGGACTTATCGGGTGGCGCGGAGCCAGGTCCTGACTATGAACAGAGATTGCGGGAATTTTGCAGACAGTTTGCAGAGCGGGCATTTCGAGGTCCTTTGACGGCAAAGCAAAAGGAACTCTATGTTGATCGGCCGTTCGAAGGGGCGACCGATTTGGAAGTGGCCGTGCAGAAGGTCGTTTTGATGGCGCTGAAATCTCCGCGATTTCTCTATCATGGGATTGGAGCGCAGAATAAAAATGGTTATCGAGCTGCGGCTCGACTTTCTTTTGCGCTGTGGGATGCTCCTCCCGATTCAGTTCTGGTGGCTGCGGCTGCCGCTGGCAACCTGACGAATCGGGAACAGATCGCGGCACACGCCGAGAGATTGTCCAAAGATCCCCGGTTTCGATTCAAATTCCGTGAGTTTCTGTTGCAATGGATGAAACTGGATCAAGTTCGAGACTTGAACAAAGCCGCCGATCAGTTTCCAGGTTTCGATGTGGCGACCGCGCGTGATCTACGACTGTCATTCGAACTGCTGCTGGACCAGGTGATCGCGAGTGACAACTGTGATTTTCGGCAACTTTTCCTCACGAATCAGATCGAGTTAAATGGCCGCTTGTCCAAGGTTTATGGTGGGAATCTGCCGCCCGATGCGCCCTTTCAGCGGGTCGCGATCGAAACGGAACATTGTGCAGGGATCCTGACCCATCCCTATTTGATGTCTGTCTTCGCAGATGCCACGACGACTTCGCCGATTCGGCGTGGCGTGTTCCTGGCACGAGGAGTTTTCGGGCGGGCTCTGCTGCCTCCGCCGGACGCCTTCGTCCCGTTGGCTCCGGCGTTGCATCCGAATTTGAATACTCGTGAACGCGCTGCATTACAGACGAAAGAGACCTCGTGCCAGACGTGCCACGCGATGATCAATCCGCTGGGTTTTGCCTTAGAAAACTTTGACGCCATTGGACGTTACCGAACTGAGGAAGTGGCGCGGCCGATTGATGCCACTGGCGAGTACACGACGCGTAAAGGTGTTCAAGTGAAATTCAAAGGGGCGCGCGATCTCGCGGCCTATGTGGCACAAAGCGAAGAAGCCCACTCTGCGTTTGTTGAAAAGATGTTCCATTACGCCGTCCAGCAGCCGGTCCGAGCTTTGGGTACGGAAACGTCGCCGCGGTTGAAGCAGGCGTTTCGGGATTCACAATTCAACATGCGGAAACTCTTGATGGAAATCGGAATCGAGTCAGCGCTGGCACCGCCGCTAGCGCCGATGTTGCCCCAATCAGCCTCGGGGGGCTAGGAAAAACAATGAAACACCATCTCAGCCGCCGCGAGTTTCTCCGCGATCTGGGGCTTAGCACAGCCGCAGTTCCGTTCCTGTTAAATCTGCCGAGTATTGGCTTCGCGAATCAACAGCAACGTAAACAGCGGCTAGTGGTCGTGTTCAGCCCGAATGGCGTCGTTCAGAAGAATTTCTGGCCGGACGAGGAAGGAGAAAAATTCACGCTCAAAGAGAGTGTCCAGCCGTTAGAGCCCTTTCAACAACGGACGTTGTTTCTGAAAGGGATTGGCGACAAAGTGCGTGGAGACGGTGATAGCCACATGCGGGGCATCGGCTGTCTGTTGACCGGAGTCGAATTGTATCCGGGTAACATTCTGGGTGGCTGCACGGAACATCCTGCCGGCTGGTCGCGCGGGATCTCGATCGATCAAGAGATCAAAGGCTTCTTGCAAAAAACTCCACAAACACAAACACGCTTCGGTTCTCTGGAATTTGGCATCGGGGTTCCGGAACGGGCTGATACCTGGACGCGGATGGTTTATTCCGGACCCAACAAACCCGTCACCCCGATCAACAGTCCCTATCAGATGTTGAAGCGGCTTTATGCTCAGACCAGGCACCAGCAAAGCCTGAAGAGTGTCCTGGATGGACTGCAGCAGGATTTTAAGAAGCTCGGAACGCAAGTCAGTGCGGAAGATCGTCTGCTGCTTGAGGAACACGCCACATTTGTTCGCGAATTCGAAAAGGAGTTACAGAGAACGAAGAGTGAAGAGGTCGCGAAATCCGTTCCCGAACTGCAGCCCGGAGTCAAAGACACCCTGGAGAACATGCCACAGCTCAGCAAAATGCAGATTGATTTGCTGGTGAATAGCCTGGTCATGGATTTTGCCAGAGTCGTCACATTGCAATACAACCATTCCACCAGTGATGCGACTATGCCCTGGATCAACGTCGCCGGGCGGCATCACGATCTCTCCCACAAGCCCGACGACGATTTGGTAACGCAGAAACAGCTGACTCAGATTGATCGTTGGTATTGTGAGCAAGTTGCGTATCTCACCCGACGACTGTCGGAAACTCCCGAGCCAGGCGGGAATGGAACATTGCTCGACAACACCTT
>JAQGHT010000268.1 GCA_028291565.1 Planctomycetaceae bacterium
ATACCAACTTTGGCCGTACCGAGGTCGTACAGAACAACATTTTCAACGGTGGTGGTCTACCTGCAGGAAGTACACTGGCGAGCAACACGGCGCAGTCGGTGACCAGCATCCAGAAACAATTCGGTACGGGTGCCACATTCACGGCTTCGCACGAAGTCGACTATTTGCAGAACAATATTCCGTCGGCCTTGTTTCCATCCAGCTACAGTGGCAACATCGCCGCCAACTTGCGGCAGCCATTACTGGCTGGTGCCGGTGTCGCGTATACCCGTGTCGCAGGTCCAATCGGTCAGAACATCCAAGGCCTGAGCGGTGTGAATCAGGGCGTGTTGATCGCGCGTATCAACAACGACATCACCGTTGCCGACTTCGAATATGGCGTCAACAATATGATGTTCGACGTCGAGAAGCTCTATTGGGATCTTTATTTCGCCTATCGCCGATACGGCAGCGCGGTGACAAATCGCATCGCCGGCGAGAAGACCTGGCAGGACGTCAAAGTCAAATACGACGAAGGTGCCGAGGGTGGCGACGGCTTTCTGGAAGCACAGGCTCGCGATGCCTACTTTGACCGCGTCGCTCAGGAACAAGCGGCTCTGGCGAGTATCGATTCCCAGGAATCCAGTTTGCGTCGAATGCTGGGCCTGCCGTTGAACGACGGGCGGATCATTCGTCCCGCCGATGAACCCATCACCGCTGAATTCAAGCCCGACTGGAATTCGGATCTGGCGATGGCTTTGACGCGACGCGTGGAACTTCGGCGTCAGAAGTGGAACATCAAGAGTACTGAGTTGCAGATGGAAGCGGCGAAGAGCTTGACGAAGCCGCGGCTCGACCTGGTCAGCAGCTACCAGCTGAACGGTTTCGGTGACGTGCTGGCGTCTGACCATTCGAAAGATGGCGTCACGACACAAGGTTACCACAACTTCTATGATTCACTGTTACGAGCCAACCAGACGAGTTGGAATGCGGGACTTCAATTCTCGATGCCGATTGGGTTCCGTGCTGCGATCGCCCAGGTGCGAAACCTGGAACTGCGGTTGGCCAAGTCGCGGGCAGTCCTGAGAGCTCAGGAAGACGACGTGGTGTTTGAACTGGCCCAGGCTTATCAAGATCTCACGACGAACTGGTCCAATGCCCAGACCTATTTCAATCGTCGACTCGCGGCGCAGGAACAGGCGAGTTTCATTGAACAGAAGCGGCTGGGTGGCGATAAGAACGCCACTCTGCGTGACCAACTGGAAGCTCAAGCTCATCAGGCTGACGCCGAGACCGCCTACTACCAGTCGATCATCGAATACACCAAGAGCGTGGCTCACGTGAACTATCGCAAGGGGGCGTTGCTCGAATTGAACAACGTATTCCTGACAGAAGATGCCTGGAATCAGCGGGCCTACGAAGACGCTCTCGAACGGGCCTGGGAACGGACCTATGCAATCGACCATCCGTTGCGTGACGTGATGTCGACCCAGCCACCAGCGTTCTCGACGAGTTCCGATCCCGGGACTTCATCCTACGGCTTGGATCCGAACAGGGCGTTCAATCAGAATCCTTCGGATATGCCCCTTAATAATCCGATTCCAGCGCCGCTCACGACGGAACCCGCAGCTGTCCCTGGAATCGAAGTGCCCGACACGGACAAGCTGCCTGATCCCAGTGCTCAGGATTCGAAAAACAATCAGGAGCCAGAGGGTCCAGTCGCTGATCAGCCAGACAAGGCGCGGTTCTAAGGACCGGCCTGACAACCAGTTGACCTGTGGGCATAATCCCACTCGGGCTCATACGTTTTGGGACGTATGGGAGTGATGGGACTTATCTGTCCCATTAGTCCCATACGTCCTATTTTTCATTCAATCTCCGCAAGTCCTTACATGACAGTATGTTAAAAGTTGCCGAACCTCTGCAACGGCGGACAACTCTCGGGCGGCCTTGACGAAATTCTGAACGACCGACAATACAGTGTGTTCCACAAAATCGGAGTTGTATCCGGTTCCACAACGGCCATGAGGATTCTGTCTCAAGATCTTGACGCTCCTGGTCCAGCCACCTGCAGGAGGTGTGATTCTCCGGAATTCGAATGAGGAAACGAGACATTCTGAGGTATGAATGCAACGCTTGCTTGACTCCGACCGCGCTCTCTGCGTAATTTAATAATTACGCGAATGTTTCGTCCGATTCGCTGCAATCTCAATTCGTATCGATTTCAATTCAGCAGACCCTGGCAGCATGTGGATCTCGCATTCCCCTAAATCTTCGGGAATCGAATTCTGAGCACCAGCCGTTGCGTGTAACCTTTTCCGCATTGACACGGTAGCACGAAAACTCATGGCAGATCCACAGAACGCTCCTGGAAGTCAGCCACAGATTCCGCCAGGACCGTCAATGGCGGTGCCTGTTGGACAGGCCGTCATGGCGCAGCCTGCTTATCCTCAAGCTTGGCCGCCCGCTGGTATGCAACCACCTCCAGGTTGGGGGCCTCCGCCTGGATATGTGTATCCGCCTCAGCAATATGCTCAGCCCCAGCCAGGACAAATGGCTCAGTACGGACAGCCCGGTCAACCTGCACCGGGTCAGATGCAACCGGGTCAGATGCAACCGGGTCAGATGCAACCGGGGCAACCTCAGCCGGGTTATGCACAGCCGGGTGGCCAGCCGTATCCACAACCTGGCCAGCAATACGCACAGCCCCCTCAACAATATGCGCAACAGCCGCAACAATATCTGCAACCAGGACAACCTGGTTATCCTTACAACATGCAACCCGGCTCAATGCCTCCCGGATACGGATATGCTCAACCGGGACAGATGCAACCGGGACAAATGCAACCGGGGCAACAGGCTGTGTACGGATCGGCGGTTGCTTATCAACCCCCAGGGGTGCCACCTGTAGCTGCGCCAGCACAACCCGTAGTTGCCCAGGCCGCTGCAGTTGCAGCGGCGTCGACAGCGCAATCGCAACCGGCTACCGTCCAGTCGCCGCCGGTTCCTGCTGCGCCTGTTCAAGCAAAACCAGTGGAACCCGCTCCAGTTTCTGCATCCCAAGCGACTGCCTCTGCGACGTCAACTCCGGCTGCTAAGTCGCCCGGCCAACCGAAGCAAGTTGTGGCTCAAGCCCCAGTGACGGCAGCGCCTGCTGTGCAGCAAACGACCGCTCCGATTCCGAAAGTCGTTGAGACAACGCCGGTTCAACCGAAGGCGCCCACGACAACCGCCTCGCCAACTGTTCCAGCAGTAGTGGCGGCTTCAAAACCCGCTACAACCAGTTCGGCGACGAGTCCTAAGAAGACTGCTCCAGCAACCTCGAAGACAGCTTCTTCCGCCAAGGCAGCGGCGATCGTTGGTTTGGCTGGAATTGAAACTCCGAGCTTTAAGGATCGATTGCACCACGTTTCGCCAGGTGAATGGATTCAAATGCGGTTGCGAGAAGCACCGGGTTACGTCGTCAGCATCCTGTTGCACGTACTCGTGCTGTTCATGCTGTCGATGGCAATTTTGCCGGATAAGGACCGTCAGGAACTGTTCAACACGATTATCGCCAAAACCGAAGCTCCCGAGCAGATCAACGACAAATTGGATGACTCAGAGATCATTCCGGAAAAGCTGGAAAATCTGCAGACCAACGCAGCGAATGCGGAAATCAATTCTGAAGTCGTGACGGATAAGCCGAGTCCTGTAGAATTGGACGTCAGCGATGCAGCTCCGACGATCGACGCTCCCGAATCGGTCGAAGGGGCCGGTCCTAAGATGCCGCAAGGTGATCTCGCCGGGCGTACCAAAAAGGGTCGCGCAAATCTGGCGCAATCGCAGGGGGGAACCGCAGCCAGCGAATTGGCTGTGGAGTCGGGTTTGAAATGGCTCTCCAAGCATCAAAAGCCCGATGGCAGCTGGTCCTTCAAGCACGGTCCAGATGAGCCTGGAAATCTGGACAACCCCACCGGAGCGACCGGGATGGCCCTGCTGGCGTTTCTTGGAGCCGGCCACACCCACAAAACCGGTGACTATAAACGTGAAGTCGGCGGCGGCCTGCAATACCTGGTGGCTCAAATGCAACCCACTGGAGCTGGCGGTGACTTGCGTGGCCCAGGTGGCAGTATGTATACACAAGGAATTTGCGGTATCGCGCTGTGCGAAGCATACGCTCTCAGCAAGGATAAAGACCTGCGCCAGCCGACACAGCTGGCAATTAACTTCATTATCAATGCGCAGGATCCCAAGGGGGGTGGCTGGCGCTATCAACCGGGCCAACCAGGAGATACCTCCGCAGTCGGGTGGCAGATTATGGCTTTGAAGAGTGCCAAGATCGCGAAGTTAACCGTCCCGCCAAAAACTATTGGTAAGGCGACGGCGTTCTTGAATTTCGTGCAAGCCAATGGCGGTGCCAACTATGGTTATGATGGTCCGGGCGCTGGCCCCGCGACGTCAGCGGTAGGCCTGCTCTGTCGGATGTATCTCGGCTGGACCCCCAAGCAGCAAGGTTTATTGAAGGGGGTCGAGTATCTCGGGAAAATGGGGCCTCAGCCGGGCAATATGTACTTCAACTACTATGGAACGCAAGTCATGCACCATTGGGGTGGTGAACCGTGGGCCAAGTGGAACAATGTGATGCGTGATTACCTGGTGAAGAGCCAGGAAAAGACGGGTATTGCTTCTGGCAGCTGGAAGCCCGTTGGAGGTGGCGATCATGGCGACGCAGCCGGTGGCCGGCACTATCGGACCTGCATGAGCATCATGACTCTCGAAGTTTATTATCGTCACCTGCCGCTCTACCAGCGGGAAACGATTAAGGTCCAATTCTAGAGCGATTTAAGTGAGCGTTCCGGTTTCCCATGTTCTTGCTCGGACGCAATTTGCCCTAAGCTACAGCGGTTTCACTTTGGAATTGCCGTGAATCTGGGAGGGCGATGCTCCTGCTGAGCCTGTGGCGACCGTAAGGGCGGCGTCCGCCGGAGGCTCCAGATCAGGCGTCAGGGCCTCCGGCGGGCGCCGAGCTGAAGCTCGCTTTAGGCTCAGCAGGAGCTTCGCCCTCCCGGCAGACCCAAAGTGAAACCGCGCTCAGCGAGATTCGGCGGAATCAGGGCGATTGCGAACTCGCGCCCGAAGTCTCACGACTTCAGCGACGAAAAATGTGCATGGTTTGACGGCTCGAGTCGAATCAGTGTTATCGTTTCTTCTTGCCTTTGCTCGACTTCGATTTTCGTTCGCGCTGTGGACCTGATTTCAGCGGGAATGGCATGGGCGCTGTGGTTGACTTATCGGGCGGAGTTCCAGTGCCAGCCAGGCGGAAATCAAGCTGCCGCCGATCGATGTCGACTCGCGCGACCACAACTTTGACCGGGCTCCCCAGGCGGTATTGCTGCCCAGTCCGGCGACCAATCAACGTTTGCGACGCGTCTTCGTAATAGTAATAATCATCTACCAGAGAGGTCACGTGCACCAGGCCCTCGGCGGGAATGTCGATCCCCTGACAGAAGAACCCGAAGTCCTGCACGCCTGTGATAATCGTGTCGAGTTCCTCGCCAATCCGTTCGGACATGTAGGTCAGCAATTTGATCTTCACCAGTTCACGTTCCGCATAGGCCGCGCGACGTTCCATCGCGGAACAGTGCCGGGCCAGTGCTCCCAGCACGACGATGTCCGATTTCGGAAGCTTGCCCTTTCTCCCTTTCCCATTTTTCCGAGTGGCCAGCGCCCCAATCAGGCGATGGACAGTCAGGTCAGGATAACGCCGGATCGGGCTGGTGAAGTGGCAATAGTTTTCTTCGGAGAGGGCGTAGTGGCCCAGCTCTTCGACGCTGTATTCCGCCTGCTTCATACTTCGCAGCAGCGCATAATTCACAGCCTGGCGGATCGGCATGTCGTAAACTTGCTTCAGGAGCGCCTGCAACGCGTGGCGGCTCTGGAAACTGGTCAACTCCAAGCCCAGAATTCCCACGAACTCACCGAAGCGGCGAAGTTTCAGTTCGTCCGGATCGCCATGAGTCCGTCGAATGAAGGGGAGCCCCAGGTCGGCAATCGCAGTTGCGACAGCAATATTTGCCGCGAGCATGAATTCCTCAATGATTTCGTGGCTGGCATCATGGTGCGCGGCATGTGCGCCGTTCACTTTACCTGCGGCGTCAAATTCAAGCTTCGTTTCGGGCATGGACAATTCCAGTGCCCCGGCTTTGAAACGCCGACGGCGTAGGACCATCGCGAATTCATACATCTGATTTAACAGTTTCCGGACAGGCAGCGAGACTTTTCCCCTATGCTTCTCGGGATGTTCGATGATGGGCATGACTTCTTCATAAGCGAAGCGCTGTGTCACGCGGATGGCCGAATTCGCGAATTCGGTGTGCACCGGGATGCCTTCGGCCGTGAATTCCATGATGGCGGATTTGGTATAGCGGAGGCGTCCCTGTTGCAGGCTGGCCAGGCCATTCGACAAGATCTCAGGCAACATGGGAATCACGCGATCGGGCAAATAGATGCTCGTAGCCCGACTTTGCGCTTCGGCATCCAAGGCCGATCCCACGGGCACAAAGTGTGCGACGTCGGCAATGTGAACACTCAAATGCCAGTGACCGTCTTCCGACTGTTGCAGCGAAATCGCATCGTCGAAATCTCGGGCATCGACGGGATCGATTGTGATGATCGTTTCCTCCGTCAGATCCAGGCGACCTGCGATGTCGTTCTCATCGAACTGATCCGCCTGCAACCGGGCGTTGGCGAGCACTTCGGGAGAGAATTCCTCCGGCAGGCCATATTCGTGGATGATCCCCAGCGTATCGACTCCTGGCTGGCCACGCGGCCCCAGTACCTGCGTCAGGACGGCTTCGCCGGTCTGTCGATGGCTGGGAAACCGCAGCATTTCGATAACGACTTTGTCTTTAGGCTGAACGCCCTTCGCACCCGGGTCGCCGACATCAATCGGTTCGGTGAATGCTGTGCCATCAATCTGGACGCAACCTCGGCCGTTGCTTTCAAAATAGGTTCCGACGAAGACGTGCGTGTCGCGTTGAATAACCTCGACGACGCGTCCGCGAGGTTTGCCGTCGCGGCGGTCAGATTTCATCAGTCGCACGCTGACTTCGTCGCCCGACTGAGCGTCCTTCAGATCTTCCTGGGCGACATAAATGTCCTGGCTGCGATCGTGCGGAGCGTCAGTCGGAGTTAGAAATCCGAAGCCCGCTGCCGCTCGACGGATAATTCCCGTGACGAGCTGTTCTTTGGACTGTTGCTTGCGGCGCAGCAAACCGTTGGACTGCTGCCGGAGATGTTCTGACTCCATCAGTTCAATCACGGCTTCCTTGAACTGCCGGATCTGATTCTTTGTGACCCCAATCTGTTTCGCCAGATGGGCCGGATTACACGGCTGGAATTCGACCGAATCCACATAACTCAGGATTTGCTGGGCAAGAGGCGACATATTGGCTTTCACGAGTTTTGGGCAGCGAACCTGAAAAGTGAATACGAGTGGATGTTAAGGGGCCACGCAATCATTACTGTCGAAATTATTGGCAGGACGTTTCTGCGAGTATTGTCATTGGTCACATGTCCTTTGTCGTTTGGGGCGAAAGCGGCATTTCACAAATGACCAACGACCACTTCCTGAGTCGGTCCCTTGCTGCGACCGTAATTCAGACGCGGGTCCCAACGCGGTGAATCATCAGGTCTCAAACAAACCGAATTCGGACACCATCATAACAGATCCAGGCGCAATAGGTTACGCTTCGCGCGCTGTGGACCGTTCAAGCTTATCTGATTAAGTAGTCTGGATAAACCAGGGCGTTCGGAATGATCGGATTATTTGTTTCGATCCACAAAGTCGTCAAAGGCCGAATAGACGGTAGTGTCGAATTAGTTGCGGACTGAATGATTCAGATCCGAACTTTCCCGGCTGGTGTGGAGCGGGTCTGTTCCCGCCATGAGGTGTTTCGGAGGCGTTGCTGAATCCGTCGCGTTTCCCAGTTCCTGTGGCTTACCCCACTGGATCAAACACAACCAGCTTCATTCAGGCCTGGTCCAAGTGGGACCTCATTTATCACACGGATGTGACTCATGACACTTGAATATTCGCTTGACTTGGAAAATGTGCGCCTGGCGGTCATTTCACAAGACGCCTTTCCGGATGTAACCCCGGAGACTGATTTCGCCACTTTGAAGGCACCAGAAATCATTTGTCAGATTCCCCAATCTGACGCGGCGGGAGGGGGATGCGATTTAACCTCCTTACCTTCTGTCGTTGAGTCTTCTCTTA
>JAQGHT010000301.1 GCA_028291565.1 Planctomycetaceae bacterium
GGATGCCTGAGTTTTGTCGAAACAAATCCCGGAAAACGTCAATTTGGTGTCAATCCCCCGTAGTTGATTGGAGCGTTTCGAGTCCCTTGATCGTCAATTCATTTGAAATCTGAGATCTCAGATTTCAAATGAATTCGACTCGCACGCACGCGGCAGAAGCCACTGAATTGATGGAAAATCCGATGCGGTTGAATCCAAACGCGCGGGGGTTCGGCGAAAGGCGGCGTCAATCCTTAGTTATTCCGGTTCTTACTGCGTGTGGCGCCATAGAGCCGATCCGTGACGAATGAAATCAGCCAGTTCGAGCCATTTGTCGCGTGAATCTTGTCCTGAACGGCATCGTCTGGAGTGTCAGCAGGCGGCAATAAAGTCACCTGACCGTTGGCACCACCTCCATTCTTCAGCTTTGCAATCCGCTGATCAATCGTCTCTGTTGTCAACCACTCGGATCGAATCGCGTTCAAGTCGGCGGACGATTGATCGTGAATCGTCATCCCACCGATTTGAATATTCTCGCCATCGCTGTCGGACAGATCATCACTGCCGAGTCCGCCGATCAGAAGGTCATTACCGCTGGCTCCGGACAGACTGTCATTTCCATCGCCACCAACCAGAATATCATTGCCCCGCCCTCCGTTCAGACGGTCATTTCCGGTCCCGCCGTCCAGGAGATCGTCGGCCTTGCCCCCGGTCAACGAGTCGTTGCCGGCACCTCCATAGAGTTCGACCGGCATTCGTGCCGTCGAATCGACCTGGATCCGATCGTCGCCATCACCACCATAGATTCTAATTAACTGCGGTGTGAATCGACCGAGCGAGGTTCCGTTCAGACTCACCTGAACATTGCCATTCCCCAAGTCTTTGACGCGAATCTGGTCGTTTCCACTCGTACCGCCAATGGATAACACTCCATCCTGGAACAAAATCGGCGCGACCGAAATTGACTTGCTGACGACACTGCTCGTGGCCCCATCTTTATCGGTTGCCGTCACCTTAATTGTCGTATCACCTGCTGTCGAGAAGGCATGAGTCACAACAGTGCCACTGGGCCCGACAATCGTATCCTCAGTGGTCCCATCTCCATTCCAATCGATGTGAAACGTGAAATTGGCAGCTTGATCCACTGTTGATGGATCGGTGGCCAGCAGCGTGAACTGCGTTGGATTGAGCGCCGCGACGGTGGCCGGTCCCGTAATGCCAACAGTCGGCGCGACTTCGGTCACGGCGATGGTTTGTGATGTCGCGGTCCCTGTGCCTCCATTATTATCAGTCACAGCAAGACTGACGACATAACTGCCAGCGTCATCCGGTGTGAATGAAAAACTGGGACTGGCCCCCGTTTTGAAGGGATTTCCATTTTTCGTGACACTCCACGCATAGGTTTGCGTGTCCAAGGTGCCGGGATCAGTCACGGTGCTGGTGAGGGCAATCGCGGTCCCTTCAGGGCTCGAGGTGGGGGCGCCGTTAATAGTGACCGTGGGGCTGACATTGTGAACCGTCACCTGCGTCGATTGCACATTCATTCCCAGATCGTCATCGACCAGCACCATGTTGATGGACATGACTACGGCACCGTTCACGGACCCGGCATCATCCAGGTATTGATGCGTGAGACTGAACACACCGCCCGTGACGTTCACCGTTTGCATTCCGGAATTGTCACCCCAATTGACACGCAAGATATGCGTATCAAGAGTTCCAACATCGGAATAGGTACCCGAAAGCGTGACCGAACCGTTTTCATTAATATTGGTTGCGGAAAGCTGGAAACTGTCGATTGATGGAATCGCGTTGACCACCGTAATCGGCTCGGTGACGACAGTCGGATCCGATCCCACATCGGTAATGTGGAGACTGACTGTCAGGTTATCTGCAATCGTTCCTGTCGGATTGTCGTCCAAATATTGATGCGTCAGACTGAAGGAATTACCGGTGATGACGATCGTTTCCGGTGGGCCGCCGTCGGCCCAGTCAACGCTCAACGTATGCGTCGTATTACTTCCAGTGTTCACAAAGTCGCCGGCCAATGTGGCAATTCCATTTTCATAGACGCCCGCCGTCAACGTGACATTCGCCAGGGTCGCGACCGGATTGCTCAACGTCGTCGACGTTGTCTGTGTCACGGTGCCGCCATCGTTATCGGAAAGGGTCGCGGTAATAGTCAACAGAGCGGATGTCATTCCCGCTGGTGGTCCGTTCAAATAGGTATGCTGCAGACTGAATTGGCCCCCGGTGACTGGGACCGTTTGAACATCCGAGCCGTCGCCCCAATCAATTTGCAATGATTGAGTATCCAGAATTCCTGGATCACTATAAGTACCACTGAGTGTCACAGCATTACCCGCAATGACCGCGGGCGTCACGGAGAGGCTGTTAAAGGACGGAGCGACGTTGTGTACCACGACTTGTGGGTGACTGACAGCGGTCCCGCCGTCATCGTCCTGAATCGTCAACGTCGGAAATCGAACATCCCCCGCGGTCCCCGATAAATCTTCATCCAGATAAATATGGGAAACGGCGAAGACCCCGTTACTGACGTTGAAGGTTTGCACCGGCGTACCGTCGTTCCAGCCGACCAGCAGCTGATGAGTATCGGCCGTACCCGCGTCTGTATAAGTTCCCGTGAACGTCAACGTGCTGCCTTCATCAACAGCCGTCGAAAAGTTCAGGACAGAAATTGTCGGGTTGGCATTCATCACGGTCGCGGCCACATTTCCGGCGAGCGAAGTCCCTCCGTTGTCATCCGTCACCGTCACAGAAACGGGATAATCATCCTGCGATGTCCCACTGGGGTTATCGTCCACATAAGTGTGCGTCAGACTGAAGCTTTGATTTGCCGCTGTGAACACGATCGGAACATTTTGAACCGCCGACCCATCACCCCAGTCGACGTGCAACACAAACGTCTGCCCCAAATGATGCTCGGCATCGTCGAAGGTTCCGGTCAATGTCGCAGTGCCTCCTTCGGTCGACGCCGTGACATTCAGGCCCGCGACAGTGGGAATTGTGTTGGCAATCGTCACGGTTTCGAAATTACTGAACGTTAATGGCACAACTGTGCCAATTGATCCATTGCCAACCGGTAGAAATCCAGGCACATTTTCCGCGAGATGCAAGACATCACCGTTCGCGCCGCCGGCATCGATGTTGGCGGTTTCCAGACCGGCGAAAGTGATCGTGCGATTATTCACGGTGACAGTAGGCACCGCCAGACTGGAATCATAGCTCACCGTATCATTCGTCGACTGGCCGGTGATCTTGAGTTGATCCAACACTCCCGAGGCATCGTCAATGGCAATGTCGCGTGTGAAAGAACCGTGTCCGAAGTTCAGGATGTAGGTGTCATTCCCCGTACCGCCATCAATATTCAGCCCAACTACTCCGCCGAGAACTGCCCCGTCGTTTTGATTAATCGTGATGGTATCATTTCCAGAACCTCCAAAAATCTGCGGCGACGTATCATAGGTGGTCAAATTGCCGTCAAGTGTCACACTGCCGGCGCCGTCCACATCATCCTTGCCGCCGGCCAGGGTGATCGACGCCGCGCTGGCATCGACTTCCACGGAACCCAAGACCTTCAAGGCATCGCCCGCGTTGAGAGTAATATTGCCACTGGCGCTCGCGATCGTGCTGCCTTGATTCACCACCAGATCATCGCCTGGATCGAACGAATCGATCGCAGTCAGTATGATGTCCCCCGTCGTCAGAATACTTTCCGATGTGGTCAGTGCTCCAGTCGTCGTCAGAACGACGCCCCCTCCCGAATTCTGCGACGTCCCCAGCCACTGGATTGAGGCAACCGTCAAGGCGCCGGCGTTGTCAATGACAACGTCCCCGGAAGCCAGATTGTAAAACGCGAGCTGGGAAACTTGAGTTTGCAATGGGGTCGCGGTTCCCACACCCGTATTCGTGTACATCGCCAAGCTGGGAACCGTAATCGAACCTCCAGACTGAACGACCGCCCCCCCAACGAGAAACAACGTTGTCGCCAGTCTGGGAGTGATCTGTCCCGTGACACTGATCGCGCCCGCGGAACCGGAACTGTAAGTACCAATCGTAATCACTCCGGTATCGATGCGGTCGAGCTCCGCGTCAGAGATACCCAGTTGAGTCAGGCTGTCCGCTCCACCAAGATCGATGGGAATCGACGGCAGCGCCGAATTGAATTGATTCGCAGTCAACAGCGAAACGTTTTGGCCCGTCGCGGTGATCGTGCCATCCAATTGTTGCTGGTTGCCGATCACTTCGACCCCACCCATTCCCCGCGCATCAGCTCCCGACGAAAGGACCATCCCGGTCAGTGACAGCGATCCAAATGTCAACTGGCCGGTCCCCGAATCCAAATCGTGATCCGCGGGTGTGTTGGCGACCGTCAAGATGCCAAAACTTGTCCCAATCTCCAGATTATGATTGACGGTACTGGCTCCATCCACTCCGTCAACGGAGCCCACCGTCAGATCGGTCGAATTGAAAAAACTGATATCGCCCGCTTCGCTGTGTAACGCCACGAGATTGATGAAGTCCCCATCAGTGTCAAGCAGAATTTCCCCTTGTGCGCTGACTCGCAAATTGTTCACCGCCAGAGTTCCGACACCCTGATCCGAAACCGCGCCACCGGAAATCAGCGACAGCGTGGGCACATCCAGATCATTCAAAGTCACGGCGGCCGTGAGATTAATATCTCCGCTTTGAGCCGATCCAATCCGTAGTATACCGGTCGCGATGTGATTCAGTTCGGCATTCGATAATTCCAGAGTTCCAGCGGCAAGATCTGTGCTGGAACCGAGATCGATTTTCCAGCCCGCGGACTTGGGCGTGATCGCCATCGCACCAGCTGAGTTAATGATGGAATAACCGCTGAAGACCACATGGTCGTCGATCAAATTCACATCACCCGAAGCGGTAGAGACCATGTTGGAATTCGTCAGGGGATTGTCCGCGGCCAAGGTCAGGATACCATCCGCTCCGGTCGTGATCTGGACTTCAGCGCCATTTGTCCCACCGGCTTGAATCGACGGGATTTCCGCAGTACCGCTGTTGCCTTGCAGCGTCACATTCCGGCCGGCGCTCACGGTCAGGTTTCCACCGGTGTTGTCGCCAAATGCATCAGACCGCAGGTCGGCATCACCACCCAGTAACACATCGCGACCTGCGTTGATTGTCAGGGAATTGTCGGCTTCCAGATCACCGTCATACGCCAGTCCGCCCATTCCGGACTCGAAATCACGTCCAGCCGTCATGGTAATCGAACCGTGAGGCGCCACGGCCAGATCCTGATTCACCGTGCCGATGATGTCTGAGGAAGCTCCAATCGCCTGAACGACAACATCCCCTCCCTGTAAACCAGCCTGCAGACTCTCGGCATCTGCTTCGCTGAGAAACACGCTACCGTGGTTCGTCAATCGGACACTGCCGTTGTTCTGGACAGAAAGTCCATGCAACGAACTGTCGAGTCCGCCAATGGTAAGATCACCTGTATTATCGATGGAGATGTCACCATTGGCCGTCGTCGCTTCCAAACCGCCGACTGCAGTCGTCAATGTCCCTGTGGTGGCGATTCCATTGGTGACTTTCAGCAGCAGATCTGGGACCGTGATGTCGATTCCGTTGGTGTTTTGATCCTGAATCGAATTGACATTCACAATGGCCAGCCGCGTCACGCCAGCGGGCGCAATCGGGGCCGAAATCGTAACATTCCCGGCTGCGGAGGAAGATAAACTGCCAATCACCAGCATACCCGCCGTGACCTGGTTCAATTCGGCATTCGTCAGACTCAGACGCCCGGAAGTCTGTGTCCCGAGGTCGATTTGAACTCCCGTTGTTTGCGGCACAAGAAAGACTTCATCCGATCCGGCATTCACAGCAGCATTCAACTGAAGATTGTCCGCATCCAGGGCGATGAGACTTCCAGTTCCCGTCAAGATCGGTTGATCAATCGACAGTTGAGTCCCTGCAGTCGAGAGATGCAGCCCCACGGCCCCGGCTGAGGTCGAAATGCCAGTCACTCCGGCGACAGATCCCACAGACAGATTATCCGCATTCGTAAAAGAAAGTGTGGGGCTGTTCGCCCCTTGTGAGAGATCAACGGCCAATGTTCCTACGTGATTATTTTCATCGAGTATGACCGGGCCCTTGCCAATGATCCCCAGAGAATTCACCGTCAGGGTGGCGCCTGGCTGTTGCAGAATTGAACCAGCCGATCCGATCCCCAGTACCGGAGTCGCCAGATCGTGAATGGGCGACGTGACATCGACATTGCCGGTTTGCTCCGATCCGATGATTAACTCTGCGGCGCTGATGTGTTGCAAATCGGCCAGTGTCAGACCAAACAGCAGATCAGTGCCGATATTCACGATCGCCCCCGGAATTGCCGGCTTCAACTGGACCTGGCCCTGCAAAGCGATCACGTTACCTGAACTAAGGTCGGCATCACTGCCAGAAATATTGACATCGCCATGGATGGCCGCGACTGAACCGCCATTCCCCAGCTGAACGTCGCCGCTGCCGGACAGGTTCGAGTCCGCGGCGAGCGTCACACTTCCCGTTCCAGACGCCAGCAGACTCCCATTGACCAGGATGGTATTCCCGGCATTGACCGAAATATTGCCGGCTGTGTTTTGGAGGGTTCCATTCAAAACGACGTCACCCGTTCCGCCGGTCAACTGCAGATCGGGCGCATTCGTAGTCAAACTCAATGCCGTCAGCGTGCCATTTCCTGTCGTCGACAGCGTGATCTGACCGGTATCACTATGAATCGAAGCAGCGCCGGTCATCGTCAACGCGCCGGTTCCCAGGCTGAAGCCTGACGACGCGGCGATAATACCATTGCCGATCGTTGAGAGGTCCGCGCCATTGATCAGCAGATTATTTCCCGCCTGCAAATTCAGCGTGCCATTTTGGCCGCCGCTGGTCGTGCCCAGCGCGTGAATGTCCGCATTAATGGTCAGATTGTCCTGACTTGCCACCGCCCCGCCTGACGCCTCCAGCGTGACTCCGCCACCATCGTTGGCCTGGATCAAGCCATTGACCGTGATATTTTGAGCGGTCACGGATAGACCACCAGTATCAACAGTCAGTGCGCCGAGATTAACGGTTCCGCCGTTGAAGATCGAGATCCCATTTAATGACAAACTTCCAATGTCCAGCTGATTCGCGCCATCGCCCAGGTCGACGCTCAACTGATCCACAAATGCGTCAGATTGTGAAGTATTGATCGTCAGGGTTGTGGGATTGGTCAGTACGAAATCGGGATTAGCAGCGGCAGCTCCCTGCAGGCTGATGACATCCCCTGCTGCCACATGAATTTGCAGCGTCGAGGCATCTGGCCGAGAAATCTGCACATCGTCATCCACGCCCGAATCCGCGGTGAATGACAATTGTTGCGTCACAGAGTTGTACATCACCGCCGACAACAGAGCCCGGTCTTCGAGTACTTCCAGTCGTACCGCGTCAGCCATGCGAGGTGCCGACTCAGGTTCCGTGGGCTTCCGCGTCTTCTTCTGATTCTTGCCGGAAATTCTGAGGAAATCGATCCAGGACATTAACAACATGTTTAGAACTCCTACGGACCCGTGAGCGGTCTATTTCTGACTCACGAATCCGGCAACCTCGGCATCACACGACAATTCTCGCACTGTGTTCACTTACCTACAGCAATGAAAACAAATTCATCAGGTTGAGGGGCGCGTGGACGCAACCAACCAACAAAATTGGTCTCGATCGGTCTATACCGCGCACAGTTAAGAATGAGACTTTTGATCGCGGGGATCAGTATTGAAAAAGACTCATTCGTGGCCGCGAACAGTAGAAATCTTTGAAAGGGAAGGAATCAGTCAGACGTGACAGGGCAGGCGGTGGGCTTTCGCCTGCATGACAAATTGTCTGGCGGAAGCCCCAGAAAGGGACGCGAAGTATCGTATGAAACGATTTTTCCTGCAAGCCGCGTTTTCTGGACGGCCACTTATATCCGCAAAACACTACACACCAATGATTTACGACGCATAGCCGCCAGAGAAGGATCCGCGCAATGATTACTGTCGGAACCATCGATTCTTGTCATTTGTCATTGGTCACTTGTCATTTGTGACAAAAGAGCATTTCACCAATGACGAATGACAAGTGACCAATGACCGCTTCCTGAGTCGATATCTTGCGACAGTAATTGATGTGTGGGTCCTAAGGATGAGCGAAGCAATAACTGTCGGTACTTCAAGCCACGCGACGATGTCGCGTGGCTGTAGGACGGACATTCCTGTCCGTCTGGCGCGACGTTGGTCAGGGGATGGACGTCCTGCAAATGGTTCCGACACTTATTGATTCGCCAGTCCTAAGTGACCACGGCCATGGGCCGTGGCTTTCGTTTGCCCCCAAAGGGGGGCGGAATGTTGGGAATAGCGTCAATCGCAATCAAACCCGTCCACTACTGAATCTGATTGCAGACTTTCCGCCAAGAAAGTGCAGGACGACTTCTCAACTCGATAGAGGACGGCGGTCACAACTTTTTTTGAGAATTTGTCTTTTATACTGTTCGCTGTGACGAATGAGTTGTTTGTCAATATATACCCCCGCGTTCGAAACGTCTCAGTTCTGCCCGCGTTCGGTATAGATTCTCGCCGGATCGGCAGTGCCTTTCAGGGTCACACGGCCATAGGCCGTGGGATTATGGCGTACTAATTGTCGCCGAACACGTCTGCTTCCTGGCAGACGGATAGATCGCAATTCTTTATAGGGATTTGGTACGGGATGCCGAGGTCCATACGGGGATCGTCGAGCCAGCGAACTCTGTCTCATTCCACACCCGGTCTCTTCAGGCACAATCCCTCCGAGCGTCACAACACGAAACGAGCGGCCCTCAAAATTGCTGTTTACGTCGTTGAAAAAACTCGTGACACCACGTGCTCAGCACGATAAGATGGCCATTGACCAGTGACGTGGCTCGGATTGAATTCGCATAGGGCGTCCACCAAAGCCACAAAGCGGAAAAGTTCAACGCTCGATCTATCCGTCTGCTTCCTTGCAGACGGATGGATCGCAATTCGTTAGGCAGCGAGGTGGTAGTCCGGTGGGTAAAGACATCCTCAGCTTCGAGCATCATCGCAATTCCCACGATCACAATCCCAGCGTGGTAAAGTGCGCCAAGTGTGGCAAGACGATCGTTGCCACATCCACTCGATGCCCTGAATGTGGCATTCACTTTCAAGGCGAAGCCCAAGATTTCATTCACCCATCGGAACAGCCAAATCAGCGCCAATCCGGTTGGCTTAGAATCGTTGCAATTGTCCTCCTCATTGCAGCCACGGTCGGCTTATTTCGTCTCTGGTAGCGAGCAAGGCGGTGCAACTAAGGCCTGACAAATCAAGACTTTGACCCCGCGATAGCCGGGGTCAAAGTCTCGGTTCAAGAAGCCCGGTGGTTCGAGAAGAGCGCTCTGATAGGGATTTTGGTACGGGATGCCGAGGTCCGTATCTGAATCATGGAGCCAGCAAACTCTGTCTCATTCCACCCCCAGTCTCGTCACTCACAATCCCTCCGAGCATCACCACAAGCAACGAGCGGCCCTCAAAATTGCTGCTTACGTCGTTGAAAAAACTCGTGACACCACGTGCTCAGCACGATAAGATGGCCCTTGACCAGTGACGTGGCAGGGATTGAATTCGCATCCGGCGCCCACCAAAACCACGAAGGACCGGAGGATCAATGTCGGAAGCAAGTATCGCGACGATGAATATGTGCGGACGAAACAATGTGCTGAATAAACGCGTCAGAGCTTCCCGAATTTGAGGTAGCGAATTGAGAGTTTGCTCCTTCCCCGAAGGGGATGCGTCAGTAGCCCAGGGTTGCCGCGCGCAGCGGCTACCCTGGGTAAATCCCATAATATACCGTTCTACCCCAACGGGGTTACGCTCTGTGGAGACCCGATTTCGACTGGCGCAACCCCGTTGGGGTAGAAACCTCAGGGAACACTCAACCCAGGGTAGCCGCTGCGCTGCAACCCTGGGCTATTGACGGATCCCCGTTGGGGAACGGCAGACTTGAAACACCCGCTTGAGAATTCGGGAATACAGGGTGATCTTGTGAACGTGAATATGATTGGATAATGCACTCTAACGATCGCTTAAGGTGGCTCAAACGCCATCCTGATACGACAATAATTACTTCGCCGGTCCAAACCGGAAAAGTTCAACGCGCGATCTATCCGTCTGCTTCCTGGCAGACGGATAGATCGCAATTCATTGGGCGAAGGATGTCACCGTGGAGCAGATCACATGGAATAAGTGCACAAATCCCACGCCAATGATAAATTTCCTCGAAACGTCGAGTCTCCATCGACTCTTGCAAGTCTTTGCGTGTCGCTGCACTCGTCGGATTTCTGGATTGATTCCGACTGAGGCCGGACGTAAAGCTCTCGAACTGTCTGAATACTTTTGCCTACGAAACGATCCATGCGCCGTCATACCGAAAGAAGTCATTGCACTGGCACAGATTGATGAAGAGCAAATGCGTGTGGAAATGGTCGCCGCTTCACAGGCCTCCCAAGTGCAGCGAGATGCGACTTGTACTCGCTTTTACGCTGCGATTGCAGCCCGCATGACCGCTGAATTCTGCAGCGATCTCAGCGTGGAAGCGGCTAATGATGTGTCTGATAATGTTGCCCTGGCATCGGCATTTTACAGCACGCCCCCATATTCGGCTGATGGCGGTCCGGGTTTGCCTGAAATGCAGGCTCAATTCAGCCGGGATTATGACTCGGAACGAGCAGCTCACTGCGAATTATTGCGTGAATTGCTGCCGGTAGGCTTGCATGCCGTTACACTTATGACTTGAAGGCCATAAACTCAGCAGACGAACCAGTGACGAGCGTCATAAATCAATTGGGCCTAATAGGCGTTAGTCAGGAGCAGTCATGGGGGTACGGACCAAATCCCGACGCCAACTTACGATCGGTGATCGACCGTACGTCTGGTACGTCAAAGAAGACGAAGATTCCCTTGATTACATTCTGCATGTGCTGTCAAAAGACAAACAATTCATCGTGCATTACCGGCTGGCACAACCCTTCGAACGGCTGTACCTCACAGTGCTCGGCCGGGAATTCGGTCGCGTCGACGGCACTGGCGGCGTTTGGCGGCGGTTTCGATGTCCGCGCTGGGAAAACGATGTTGTTACGCCTGCTGTCGTCCGCAGCCTGATCGAATGGTGCAACACTACATCTGACGAAACTGTTGAAGTTGATTACTCAGGTCGCGCTGTTCCAGTTGGCGGCCTCTGTCCTTCGTGCGGCGTAGACGTTCGTGGTATGATCCCGCTGGATTCAAATTGCTGCCACAGGTGTGGCCGCGACATCCGCGGAAAAGCTGGCTAACAAAATAAGAATTTGACCCCGCGATAGCCGGCGTCAAATTCGCTGCTCGAGAAGCTCGGTGGTTCGAGAGGAACTCTGCTATAAGGATTTGGTAC
>JAQGHT010001177.1 GCA_028291565.1 Planctomycetaceae bacterium
AACTACCTGACAGTAATTACTTCGCCGGTCCTAAGCGTTGAGAAGCCTTTTTGTCCCTCCGTTTTAGCTGACCAGTCATCGTTCCACCGACGCGGGGTCGGTGGAGACGTGCACTAACGTGAATCAACAGATGCGCATCAGATTTTCCAGAATGACTGGACCATCCCGAATGACAAATTCCCCGAGATTTAACAACATGTGCATCACCCCCGCCCAGAGGGTGCCCGGCCGAGCCGCTGCGTCTTGCGGTTACCGATTTCTAAAGCGGTTCGGAAGAAGTTTCGGCGTCCGCCGGAGATCCTTGTCAATGCCTCCGGCGGACGCCGAGCTGAAGCTCTCCCTCCCGACGAACCCCAAAGCCTTGGGACGTTACGTTTGATGTACCAGAACTTGCGTCCCAAACATTCGGATCGATGTCTGCCTGACATCCGATCTCACTGGCACGGGGGTAGCCGAATCTGAGGTCTCCGGGGTAGATACCATTCGTTCAATCGCTGTGGATGAACACCGTTCGCGTTCTTTCGAAATATTTCGTGATCAACAAAAAGGGCATTGTCCTGCGTGTCAATCCCGAATTTCCGCCTGCACGGGGTCAGGCACCACACAATTCAGAATTGGCGGAATGGACTTTTTACTAAAAACAACGCCTTGCTCTGCCAATTCTGAATTCTGCGGAGCCTGACCCCTCGTCGTTGTTCCGGAAGAACAAATTGGACACTTTTCGCTGATCCCCCGCAGTGTTTGGTGTTTCGTGTTTGGTGTTTTGTAGTTCTGATCGATAACACAAAACACCAACATCGTGCATTCGCTAGGGTAGTGGCGGTTTTTCAAGGTTTGCACATAGGGAGATCGGCGAAAAGTGTCACAAATTCCATGTTTCGGATTTCGCAGGAAGAAAAAGTTTAACGACGTCGAGTGCCACCTTGCCTACCGGAATCAATCCGCGTTGAGTGGCATTTGCCGCTGAGGGGCAGTAGATTGTTGGCATGAGCCATTCACCTTCACATTTGCACGCTGCCTCGGCCAATGACATCGCTGCATTTATCAATCGCTGGCAGCAGTCCGCTGCCGCGGAACGAGCCAATTATCAGCTCTTCCTGACCGAACTCTGCGAGATCCTGGGCGTGGCCAAGCCCGAACCCACTCGATCCAAGATTGATGACAATTCGTACGTCTTCGAACGGGATGTCACGTTTCAGAACCTGGATGGCACAACCAGTATCGGGCGGATCGATCTGTATAAACGCAGCTGCTTCGTACTGGAAGCCAAACAGGGAAGTGAACAGGTCGTCGCCGACGAATTCCGGCTCTCCCCGGCGGATGCCAAAGCGAGCCGCACGAAAAAGGGAACTGCGGTGCGCGGGACGAAGGGCTGGGACGACGCCATGTTCAAGGCGCGCGGCCAGGCAGAACAATATGCCCGAGCCTTGCCCGTTTCCGAAGGCTGGCCCACCTTCCTGATCGTCGTCGATGTCGGGCACACGATCGAATTGTTTGCCGATTTCACGCGATCGGGAAAGACCTATCTGCCATTTCCGGACCCCGGCACACATCGTATCAAGCTGGACAAACTGACCGACTCGGATGTGATCTTGCGGCTGCAGACGGTCTGGACGGAACCCCTGTCACTCGATCCCAGCCGCCGCAGTGCGAAGGTGACGCGGGAATTGGCAGAACGGCTGGCTCGGCTGGCCAAATCGCTGGAAGGGACTCTTGATAGTGCCGGCCGGAAGTGTGATCCCAGGCGGGTCGCCCAGTTCCTGATGCGCTGCCTGTTCACGATGTTTGCCGAGGACGTCGAACTGCTGCCTGGAAACAGTTTTACAGAACTGCTGCACAGCCTGCAGGACGATATCGCCGCGTTCCCCGACATGGTCCAATCGTTGTGGGAGTCGATGGACAAGGGGACGTTTTCGCCCATCCTGCGGAAGAAACTGCGGCAGTTCAATGGCGGCCTGTTCGAAGACTGCGAGGCCCTGCCGCTACGGCCGGAACAACTGCAACTGCTGATCGAAGCCAGCAAAGCCAACTGGCGCGAGGTCGAACCGGCGATTTTTGGTACGCTGCTGGAACGGGCTCTCGATCCGATTGAACGGCACAAGCTGGGTGCCCATTACACGCCGCGCGCCTACGTCGAGCGGCTGGTGATGCCCACCATCATCGAACCGCTGCGTGAGGAATGGGACGCCGTACGAGCCGCGGCAGTGACGCTCGCCAATCGCGGCGACAAGGCGGCCGCCATCGAAGAGGTGCGTGAGTTCCTCGCCCGGCTGTGCAACACGGAAGTTCTCGATCCTGCCTGCGGCAGCGGAAATTTCTTGTATGTGGCTCTCGAGCACATGAAGCGTCTGGAAGGCGAGGTCCTGAACACGCTGGGAGATTTGGGCGGCCCCAAGCGGGAATTCTACACGGTCGATCCGCATCAGTTCCTGGGCATCGAAGTCAATCCCCGAGCCGCCGCCATCGCGGACTTGGTCCTCTGGATCGGCTACCTGCAATGGCACATCCGCACCCGAGATTTATCGGATATCAGCGAACCGATTATCCGGAAGTTTCATAATATTGAGTGCAGAGATGCGGTGCTGGCGTGGGATTCAGTTGAACCCGTTGTGGATGCGGACGGAAAGCCGGTGACACGCTGGGATGGTCGGACTATGAAGAAGCATCCGGTGACTGGCGAAGATGTGCCGGACGACAGCGCCCGTGTGCAGGAGCTGAAATATGTAAACCCTCGGCAGGCGGCTTGGCCAAGAGCAACATATATTATCGGCAATCCTCCGTTTGTCGGAAATAAGAAGATGCGTGAAGCCCTTGGAGATGGATATGCGTCGACTCTTCGCGCGGTATATTCGCAACTGCCTGAAACTTGTGATTATGTGATGTATTGGTGGGAAAGAGCGGGAGACTTAGTTCGAACTTCGGCGTTCCGGAGATTTGGCTTTATAACAACTAATAGTATCACGCAAACCTTCAATCGCGCAATTGTAGACAGGCATATTTCTGCTGGCTTAAGCTTGGTATTTGCGATACCTGATCATCCGTGGGTTGATTCAACAGATGGGGCGGCCGTCAGAATCGCCATGACAGTGGGAGAACAAGGAAATGGCCCCGGAATTCTTCGGAGCGTATGTAGTGAGTCGACCGAAAGTTTGACGGGCACTTCAATCAAATTCACAACTTCCGCAGGTCAAATTCACGCTAATCTGACAATTGGAGCAAATACGGTTAGGACTAAACCGTTGAAGTCAAACAGTCGCCTAGTTTTTCAGGGCTGCAAATTGGTAGGCGCAGGGTTTCAGGTTTCGCCGGAAAAGGCCATGGCATGGGAGCGTGACGATCCGAGCGTACGAGCCGTGTTTCGGTCCTATTGGTCTGGTACAGACTTAACGCGCACTCGCAATGAACGCTTTGTCATCGACTTTTTTGGATTCACAATCGATGAAGCAAGGGAAAGTTTCCCAAGCCTGTATCAACATTTGCATGACACGGTCTTGCCGGAACGACTGAAGTGCCAGCGAAAAGCGCATCGCGACAATTGGTGGTTATTCGGTGAAAAACGTCCCGCGATGCGAACTTCACTAGCCTCGCTATCTCGATATATTGCGACAAGCGAAGTCGCAAAACATCGGGTGTTCGTTTTTCTTCCATGGCCTGATTCACTACCTGATGGCTCACTCGCTGTTATTGCACATTCTGATGCGTTCGTTTTAGGGGTACTGTCTTCAAAAATTCACGTAGTATTTGCTCTCCGCGCTGGCGGTCGAATGGGTGTCGGTAATGATCCGAGGTATCAGAATGGCCCGTGTTTTGACCCGTTTCCGTTTCCGTCAATTGACGAATTATTGAAGCGGCGAATTCGCGAACTTGCCGAAAAAATCGATCTGCACCGTAAGCGTCAGCAATCCGTTCATCCCGACCTAATGATAACGGGCATGTACAACGTCCTGGAAAAACTCCGCTCAGGCGAGGCTCTCACCGCGAAGGAAAAAGTCATTCACGAGCAGGGGCTGGTCTCGGTCCTCAAGCAACTGCACGATGAACTCGACGCGGCGGTGTTTGAGGCGTATGGCTGGCCGGTGACGTTGACCGATGAGGAAATCCTCGAACGGCTGGTGGCTCTGAATGCCGAGCGGGCGGCGGAAGAACAACAGGGCCTGATCCGCTGGCTCCGTCCCGAGTTCCAGAACCCGGCCGTGCGCCAGGAAACTCAAGCCACCATCGAATTCACCGAACCCGAAGAACCCGACGAGGAAGAAGTTCCCACAACGGCAAAAAAGGGAAAAGGCAAAGGCCAAAAGCAACCCGCAACCACAGCTGTGGCCGGAGCACCAGTCACCTCCAAAAAAATCCCCTGGCCAAAGTCTTTACCCGAACAGATTCAAACAGTACGTCAACATCTGTTAACGGCCACCAGACCGGTTCTCCCCACCGACCTCGCCCAAAACTACACCCGAGCCAACCTCGACCGCATCGCCGAGGTCCTCGAATCGCTGGTCATCATCGGCTCAGCCCGCCAACTGCAGGGAGGAGCGTTCGTC
>JAQGHT010000314.1 GCA_028291565.1 Planctomycetaceae bacterium
GGGATTTGATGTCTCAAAGAACGCCGAGCAGAAAGCTGCATTGAATCGTGTCCTGGACGGATTGAAGAATCAGCCACAATTTGTCACGCTGGTCGATAAATTCAGCGTTGCCGATCGGTACAAAGACTTGGCACTGTTGGCCGCCGCGAAGCCCGATGATCAACTCGGAATTGATGCCGTGCGCGTCCTTTTCGCCAAGCAGCAACAACCGCTGCTCGACGGTCTATTGAAAGCCAACAAGGAAAACGCCGCGGTGGCATTGGGATTGGCCACGGCATTGAGCAATTCCGGGGACGGAGCGGCAGCGACGCTGCTGTTGCCGCTCGTGCAGAATGCGGAAACAGCCCCGGATATTCGTCGACAATCGATCAAGGGAGCGACGCGAACCAAGACCGGCGCGACACAGGTACTCAAGCTTGCCGAAGCCAAGGCCTTTGATGAATCTTTCGCTCCTGCCCTGGCGGCTGCCTTGCAAAGCGCACCGCTGGACGCTGGCCAGCAGGCGGCCGTGGCGAAACTCTTCCCGTCTCCGCCTGGGAAGGACTCCAAGCCCTTGCCATCGCTCGCAGAATTGGCACAACGCAAAGGAAATTCAGGCAACGGCCTGAAATTATTCGCCACCACAGGGAAGTGTGCCTCGTGCCATGTCGTCAATGACCAGGGGAAGGAAGTCGGCCCGAACCTGACAGAGATCGGCAGTAAGCTCAGCCGGCAGGCGATGTTTGAATCGATCGTCTATCCGAGCGCCGGAATCAGCCATAACTATGAGACGTATCTTGCGGTCTTGAAAGATGGCACGTCGTTCAACGGAATTTTGGTCAGTGACGCGGACAAGACAGTGACGCTTCGAAACATCGAAGCAATCACGAAAACCATCGCCAAGTCCGACATCGAAGATCTGGTCAAACAAAAACTGTCCGTGATGCCCGCCGATTTGGCTAAGTTGCTGACCGTGGAAGAACTCACCGACATTGTCGAGTACTTGACGACACTCAAGAAGAAGTAGAATAAAAAGCTGCCAAAATACCTGTAGGCGAGTCTCTCCGAGACTCGCAGTCGAAGCGGTTTGCCGTTCAGGCATACCCTTCGACGCACCGGTTGTTTGGCAGGTTCTAAGTCAAAAAAGGAAGCAGCTAGGTAAATGACCGATCGCCCCAATATCGCGAGAGATTGGGGCGATTGTTTTTATCAGCCGGTCGAATTTCCCAAGTCGTTGGCGACGACGAATTCGATCTGGGACAAGTTACTGCCCATTCGCTGACGCTAACTTATCTTTGACTTTCATTTCTGAATTGGCACTGCGTAAAGATCGCAGTAAATTCATGACATCGTCGTGTGCCTTCCAGGTTTGACGAATGACCAGGCATCCTGCTCCAGGTAAGGCGGAAATGCTGCCTCCTTCACCCGAGAAGTGCTGCCAGGGACTCCCGAACTCCTCCCCTGCGACGCTGGACTGAATTGCGATAATCAGTAATTGATATTCCACATCGACGTTGCTGACGAGGTCACGCACGGGATAAGTGCGAGTCACCATTTTGGCTCCGTAGGCAGCTTCGGTTGTGATCTTGAGTACCTCATCTTCAATGATGAAATTCAGGCCTTTCTCCTCTAACAGAATTCTCAGCCCCGAGCGCAGTGAAACGCCCTTAATATGCAGGTTGAGATCGTTGGCATCTGTGGCAATCATTTCTTCATTAAGCTTCATTTTATCGATGACGATCTGGACTTGAACCTGCTCGGAGATGATAGAAATCGCTTCGGCTAGAGAAACAGCGACAAAATCAAATACAATCGGTTGATCCAGCGCGGCCAAAATCTTCTTCTCGTTTGCAGACGGTTCCGGTAGACACTCAACTGAAGGTGCGGCCATTGGCGGCAATACTGGACGGACGATCTTGGGCAGCAGATTTTGACGATTCCAACCGCCGACAATGCCGCCGCCCATGCCGCCACCCCCCATTCCTCCTCCCGCTCCACCGCCGCCGCCTAATCCACCACCGCCGCCTAATCCACCACCGCCGGCAGCATTGTTGTCAGACTGATTCTTGGAAGAAGAACCGTCAACTGCCGCAATATCAGAAGGTTTCGCCGCCGGAGCGGTGGCCGTCGACCCACCAAACTGTGACTGCGCTTCCTGGTGCCAAGTCGGGAGTATGAGAATTGCCAGACCCAGCAGCACCAAAACCCAGCGACTGCGGCGTGAAAGTCCGGAATTCAAACGGGCGATTTGAGGCAGCATTGCCATTCTCCTTTTCCAGAAAGTGTTCAGTTTGACGCAGGTTCCCGCCGACATCGACGTGGACCAGGGACCGAATGACGAAGACATGTTTGTGAATTCCACCCACGGGTAAGAATGAGACGTTTGATCGCGAGGATCAGTATTGAAACAGACTCATTCGTGGCCGCGAACAGTATGATACCTTCCACCGTGCGAACGCACGTTTGATCTCACTCGAGAAGTCTGTGCCACGTCCAAGCCTTTTGAGCCAGGCAGCGGAAAACGCCACTTATCAGAATTCCGCTCATTTCCGGGTTGCTTCAGAAGTCACGATATCACTCTTGAAGCATTGGCCAATGACGGTCACTAAAGTCTCAGCATAAGTCGCAGCATCGCGGCCAGAGGTCACGATGGCCAATTGATCGCAAGCCAGTTCACGTTCAAATCGAATCTGGTAACACATAGCATGAACCAGAGGATGGAAGAAAAACAAGATTCGGCAGAACTCGGGGATCCAGCCCCAAATCAAATCGCGCCGTCGGACATGCGCCAACTCGTGCAGAAGTACCAGTTCGAGTTGTTCCGGTGAAAACGACTCGGACAGTTCAAGTGGCAGGATCAATTTGGGGCTCCACAGCCCATACACAAACGGTGAAATGTTGTCGTCGAGAACTCGCACTTCCGGACATCGACGCATTCCTAAGCGCACGGTCGCGTCACGTACCCGGTGAACCAGGGCGATCTCAGCCGGTGACGCAGTACGGAGCCGCCGATTTAATGAAATGCCCTGCCACAGAATTCGAAATGAGTACCAGCTAACACCAGCCATCCAGGCCAACATCAGCCAAGCTTTCCATGACAATCCCGCCGGTGACACAGGCTCAGATGCGGTTTCTGTGACTCGCGCACTCGACTCAGAACTTTTTAAGTCCGTTGTTGACGTTGCTTCTGTAAGGTCCACTCCGGCAGCATCGGACCCAACGATGTTAGAATCATTCACAAGACTCAGGCTTGAAGTGGTACTGAGCGTTTCTAAGATTTCGCCGCCAACGGTGTTTTGGGGCGTGTCAAAAACACGAGTCGCAGATCCGGCTAAACTGGTCTTCGGCGTGCCTTTGGCCAGCGGGCTGACGTATGAAGTGCCTGGACTAGGATCACTTTGAGACTGCCGTTTCACTTCATTTTCGGAACGTTTAGGCACTGTGCCGCGCGTCAATGGGGTGGTTTTCGTGTCAGTGGCGGTCTTCGAACTCGCTGGTTCGGATTTGGGTGATGATTGCCGCGCAACCGTTCTCGTTTCCACATTGCTGAACCTGAGCATCGGAATGGGGCGTTCAGGTCCGACAACCTTAGCCGGCTCACTCGATTTTATCGCAAGTTTTCGCTCGACCTGCGGCACTTCGACTGGCACCACGGATTCAGCAGTTGCAATAGCGCGAACCGGCGACGACCAAGGCACGGCGGCCGTCCAGTAGGGCATCAAAAGCAACTTGACCGCCAACAGTTGCCACAGCCAGTACCGCCAATTCGGGGCAGCCTGACGTAATGACAGATGAATCAGGAATATTGCCAATCCCAACACGCAGAATTGTGAAGAGACGGCCCATGTGGTACTGGCCCAGCGCGCCGCACAGGCATTGACAGATTCATAGTCCAGTTTAATCATTACTAGACTCCTGCATCTTGCGGGCAATTTCGCGAAGCGCCGCGAGATCCTTGGCTGACAGTTTTCCTGAACCCGAGAAATAGGCGACGAGAGGATCGGATGAGCCCCCCAGGACATTGTCGACGAATCGGCGAACCAGCGTGGGCAAAACCCGCTGCGGTTCCACCAGTGCACGAAATTGGACGGGACTAACGTCGGGCAATCGTTCCAGAAGCTGCTTCGCTTCTAACCTCTGCAATGTCTTCAAGACAGTAGTCCGCGCGACGTCTCTCTCGGCAAGGACCAAATCACTCACCTGGCGTTCGGTGCACGGCTGCATCTGCCAAACCAAGCGCAGTACTCGCATTTCCAGCTCGCCCAAAGTCGGCATTCCCTCAGCCACGTCGAATCTCCTGAAAAAGTTACGGCAGCTGTCGTAGCAATAATTGAAGTCTACGACGGCTGTCGTAGCGTGTCAAGAAAAAAAAGATTTTCGTCGACGGAATCAAGGCGTTCGCGGTAGGATAGACAATAGATGGAGCTAGCATTCGGGTGGGCAGACCCGAAACGATTGGCTGGAGCGTTCTCTTTGCCGGTCGGACGAAACTCGGCGGACTGGAATGGCCGTCCGCAAGTAATTATCCTGATTTCAGCCCACATTGAGTGGCACACGGCATTCAAGCCGGACCAAAGTTTCAGCGGACAATGCATTTCATTGCCGCGGTGGTTTTGCGGTCGTCCACAGGCAGCTCAAATTCGTCAAGACTGGAGAAGGCTACTATGCGCTTCGCTCAAATCTCGGCAACCAGTTTCGCACTCGGAATGGTCGTTTGTATTGGAGGCTTCTGGCTCGTGCCACAACCGCACCGTCTGGCGAATGCGGCGGAAGTGCAGAATTCAAAGCTGAAGGACCTTTACAGTCAGCGGATCGAAGCGCTCAAGAAGGT
>JAQGHT010000359.1 GCA_028291565.1 Planctomycetaceae bacterium
AAATGAACGGAACTTCCCGATGACTTCAGTTTTGCCACAGCTTGTCTGGACGCGGCGATCACTGCTGGCAGTGGCAGGTCGGAAAGATCGATGTGTGACGCAGGATTTTGATCCACAAGGGTTTGCGGCGTCTCTGGCAGGACCAGTTTGCGGCGCGTTTGCAGCAACGAACGATCACTTTCAGGCGAATCAGGTGCCAATGCAGTATTCGTCCAGGCCCAGGATTCCCAGGGACGACCCAGCGATTCACAAAGTGTGGCCACCTTCAACTTCCAAGACCGGCTTTCCGGATGTCGGAACGCCTGGTCGGCGGCAAGATGCAATTCCTTCAGCAGTTCCGCCCGCTGCAGGAACGACTGGGCCTCGGACGAACGCTGCAACCGGATCAGTACCTGCCCCAGCCGATAGTTCGCTCGACGATGGTTTGGATCTCGCTTGACCACCTCCCAATAACAACGGGCGGACTCGGGGAATTGTCCCCGTTTTTCGCAAAATAGGCCCTTGACTGCCCAGATTTCCGGATGGTCAGCTGTCTCCGTCGGGAGCGCACCCTGCCAGGTGGAAACCAGATCTGAATCTGATTCTAAAAGAACTTCTCCCAGTCGGGCTTGAGCCTCCAGCAGCTGGGGCGAGTGACGCACAATCGCTCGCAGAATCGGAAGTGCCTCGCGAAGTCGCCCATCTTTCATTGCTGTTCTCGCCGTTCCCAGTCGCACTGACTCATCGTCTGGGACCTCCCGTAGACATCGGTCGACGAAAGCCTCGTCATGGATCACCCCGTCTGATGATGCGAGTAGAATCAAGTGATGCAAGGTGTAGTCGCCGCTCACGATCCCCGCTAACAGGTGTGGCGCCGCCTCAAAACATCGTCCTTCCACTCCGAGCAAGTAAGCTAACTGGGTGTGGGCTTCCTGTTGGTAAAAGTCCTGATCGACGACAGCACGATACCAGCGTTCGGCTTCAGCCGCCCTGCCCTGGTCGAAGCTCAAGCGACCGGCCAGCAGGCAGCCCTGAATCGCCGTCGCCGATCCATCAAATTCAATTTGTCGCAGATAGTGCAATGCCTCATCAACTCGTTCCATTTTGGCCGCGGCCTGGCCGGCAATGAGTGATGCTTGTGGCAATCGCGGTGATTGCAACAGCGCCGCATTCGCCGCAGTCAGGGCGGACTCATAGTTGCCGCGTCCATAATCGCGAATTGCTGAGCGCAAATAGCTCGAAGCATTTGCGATGAGGAAAATACGAACGACTAAAGCCACGCCGATGCAAAGCAGGCATGCTGCGCCAAAGGTCCAGCACCAATAACGTCGCATTGATTCGAACTCACACTTCTATACGAAAATTCTGATACGATCAGAATTGTACCGTTGCGCAGCGCCGAGTAAAAATCGACTCGGACTGCGCCCCCCCAAATGCGTGTGAATCTCATTCTTGATTTGCCTGGCCACGACCACATTTTGTGAGACATGATCATGAATTGGCTCGTCTACCACATCGTCAGCGGGCAGGCTTTCTTTTCCGGCGTCGCCCTGTTGATCACCGCAGCGATGACCGCCACGCAATCTCGACACATCTTCAAACGTATCGCCATACTGTTGTTTCTGATTGGTATCACGGCAATCGTGGTCTCATCAACAGCCATCTCATATTTGTACTACCTTTGCGCAGGTTGCATCACATCGATGTGGGTTGCTGCTTTTTTTGTGACAAAATGGCGTCGTTGGGCCACTTATGCTGTTGTTACTACCTGGTTCGTCGGGGCACTGCTCGAATCGCCGTATTGGGTGATGCCGTCGCTTTCGCCGGCATCGTCACGGTCGATCACGGTCATCGGCGATTCCGTGACCGCAGGCGTCGGAGGCGACGAGAAAGCGGAACGCTGGCCCGGCATTCTGGCCCGCGAACACGCACTACAAGTACAGGATATCTCGCACATGGGCGATACCGCCGCCTCGGCCTTGAAGCGTGTCCGGACTCAAGGAGTCAATTCATCCGTGGTGGTTGTCGAAATTGGTGGCAACGATTTGCTGGGGTCGACTTCGTCGACGCAGTTTGCTCAGGATTTGGATACGCTGCTGGACTACATCACCAGGTCTGGCCGGCAGATCATCATGTTTGAATTACCACTTCCGCCGTTTTGCCACGAATATGGCCGCATCCAACGGACTTTGGCCCGAAAATACAATGTCAAACTGGTCCCCAAACGCGTCTTTTTGTCGATCATTGCTGGTACTGATGCCACTCTGGATAGCATTCATCTATCGCCGGCAGGACACCAGCAGATGGCAGATTGTGTCTGGAGAATTGTCCAAGCTGCATTTCAGCAGTTACCGGTCACTGACATGGAACGCGATACACTGACTGAAGCGTCCGCCAGGCACGCGCTCATTACACTGCTGGAAGGCAAGGCTGCGCCGAACTTTGATGTTCGAAACCGTGAGCTCACCGCGCTGAAGAAGGGTGAGAATATGCTGATCTTGGAGCCGCATTCGAAGAGCATTCGAGCTGACAGTTGGAATTGCGACTTCGATGAAAAGTGGTTCTCATTCAATACGATGATTGGTGCTTGTTCGTTTGAATGCAACGGTGTCTTTGATTACGTTAACGGCCGTTGGCTGGCTCGAGTCACGGGAACATCCTGGATTCAGGTAGCGCCAAACAGCCCGCCGTAGCATCGGCCACTCACTGGCACGGGACTGCGACTTTAAGTTGCAAGCAGGTACTCATCGACGGTATAAGTCTGGACGGCGCTCGCCACTTTTCAGCATTCGATCCTGCAGCCAGCTTCCGATTTGTCAAACAGAGATAAAAGTGAGTCTCCTGATAAATCAGGGGTTGGAACGTCTGTGGTCGTGTTGCTGATGCGTCAATTTTGCCAGAACCCTCTCAAACTCGCTTTTTCAGGAGTGACCAGCATGGCAGACGAAGTGATTTCCAATCAACATATGATCCTCGGTAATCAAGAGAAGATTCTCGCGAATCAGGAAAAAATCGAAGCCAATCAGACGAAACTTGATCAGCTGCTCGCCAACCAGACAACAATTGTTGGCAATCAGGAGCAAATCCAGCAAAATCAGGCGAAACTCGATCAGATTCTGGCGAATCAAAAGACGATCGTCGCCAACCAGGAGCACATTCAGGCGAACCAGGCCAAGCTCGACAAGATCCTCGCCAATCAGTCGACAATCGTGGCGAATCAGGCGACCATTGTTGCCAATCAGGAAAAGATTCTCGCCAAGTGACAGTGAAAGCTGCGTGTAGTGAAAGCTGCGTATGTCGTCACAACTCAAGGTCTTGCTCGCTGTCCTTAGCTGGATCGCAGGCGTCACCGTTTTGCACCTGTGGCTGAATTCGCCCGACCTGGACCACAGTTCGTCCAGGTCGGCGCAGTCTGGCGTGAGGTTTCGCGTAGGATTCATTCCTGTGACGTGCCATCTCACCTGTCCAGTCAACCATTACATCACCGAGCAGATGCACGGCGACGGTGGCTTTGAACCCATTCGGTTCAGTGGCTGGCCGGAGTTGAAGGAAGCCTTTCTGTCCGGCCATCTGGAAGCCACCTTTATTCTTGCTCCCCTGGCGATGGCGTTGCGCGAACAGGGGGTCCCGATCAAGATTGTCTATTTGGGACATCGCGACGGAACGACCTTGATGGTCCACAAGGATTCGCAAATCCGCAAGATTGAAGATTTGCGGGGCAAAACGATTGCCGTTCCGAATCGCTTTTCCAATCAGCGTCTGATTATGTTCCGTGTGCTGAAACAGCGCGGGATCCCGATGACCGCGGTCAAACTGGTGGAAATGCCGCCGCCCGATATGCCGGCCGCGCTGCATGTTCATGCGGTCGATGCCATTATCTCGGGTGAGCCGTTCATGGCCCAAACCGAAATGGATGGCTACGGCCGCGTCCTGTTCTTGACCAAAGACGTCTGGCCCGAATTCATTTCCTGCGTCTTGGCTGTCAAAGAAGAGACCATTGATCGGCATCGTCCGGAAGTGCAAGCCTTGGTCGACGGAATTGCGCAAAGCGGCAAATGGCTCGATCGCAGTATGGGCCATCGCATGCAGGCGGCCGAATTCGCGGGGAAGAACTACTATCACCAGGAACCAAAGCTGCTCCGCTTCGTGCTGAGCAAACCTCCTGACCGTGTCAAATACACCAACCTGACATTACATCAGAAAGACTTTGAAGAGATCGAAGAGCTGGGAATTGAGGCCGGAATTTTACAGGGGACCGCACACTTTGCGGACTATGCGGATCCTTCGTTTGTGAAGGATGAAGGTCTGGTCCAACCCTACAATTGGGAGGCCCCGCAATGACTGCGGCCGGAGTACCAAACCCGCGGACAACCAGGCAGGGCGACCAGGCGATTAACCCATTGGGCGGTCGCCCCGTGAAAGTCCCGTATGCTTCGTGGTTCTTGCGTTCGTCGGTCTTGTTGCCATTGCTGGTGGCCAGTGCATTTCTGCTGACATGGGACGGAATTGTGCGTTTGTCGGGAAGCGAACTCTTTCCGAAACCGCTGGACGTCTGGTGGGGGTTGGGCGAGTTGGTAAAAAAGGGGCTGTTGCTCAAGTATGTCGTGGCGTCGCTGTTTCGTGTCACTTGGGGTTTCACACTGGCAGTACTGGTTGGGGTGCCGTTCGGGCTCTTGTTGGGCTGGTCCCGGTACGCTCAAGAAGCTTTCAATCCGCTGATTCAGGCGTTTCGGCCCATTTCGCCCATCGCCTGGATTCCATTGGCCATTTTGTGGTTCGGGATCTCCGATGCGGCGCCGATCTTCCTGATCTTTCTGGCCAGCGTCTTTCCGATCCTGGTTTCTTCGGCAGCGGCCGTGAAGAGTGTGCCGACCGTCTACCTACGAGTCGCGCAGAACTTTGGATTGACGCGGAGCCAGCTGGTCTGGCGTGTGATTCTTCCGGCAACTTTGCCACAAATTTTGACTGGATTAAGGATTACGCTGGGGGTGGCTTGGCTGGTGGTGGTTGCTGCTGAGATGATCGCAGTGAATTCGGGATTAGGTTACTTGATTATTGATGCGCGCAATGCGGGCAAACGTTATGACCTGGTCGTTGCTGGCATGGTCGTGATTGGTCTGATCGGCTGGCTGCTGGATCTGCTGATGCGACTGGCGGAACGGTTTCAGGCATTGAAATGGGCCTACGGAATTCGTCATGAGTGAGCCAGCGCAGGGCAATGCCCCGTCGAACGACCTGGGCCAGGCTGCAGTTGCAGTCCGCGACGTGTGGATGACCTATTCCAGCCCGGAAGGTGCGGACATTCGCGTCCTGGAGCAGGTCAACATCGACGTCCAACAGGGCGAATTCATCTGCATCGTCGGCCCCTCGGGCTGCGGCAAAACCACGCTGTTGAACATCATCGGCGGCTTTCAAGCAGCAACACGCGGCGAAGTCCTGGTGAGTTGCAAGCAGGTCCACGGGCCAGATCCCCGGCGAATTTTCATTTTCCAGGAGGGCAGCGTCTTTCCGTGGCTGACAGTCCGCGAAAATGTCGGCTTCGGTTTGTCGAATCAGGCGCGAACAGAACGTGAACGGACCGTGCAGCACTATATCGAAATGGTTGGTTTATCCGGATTCGAGGCCGCCTATCCTCGCGAATTGTCTGGCGGCATGCGTCAACGCGTTGAAATCGCCCGGGCTCTGGCAGCCGATCCGGAAGTCATCTATATGGATGAGCCCTTCGGGGCCCTCGATTTTTTCACCCGCTTGAAAATGCGCACGGATTTGCTGCGTATCTGGAAGCAACATCGAAAGACAGTCCTGTTCGTGACTCATGAAATTGATGAAGCCATTCAACTGGCTGACAGGGTGGTCGTACTAAGCCGCCGCCCAGCCACCGTCCAGTTGGTTGTCGCGGTTGATCTGCCCCGCCCTCGCGATCCGGATTCTGCCGAGTATCTGCAGATGCGACTTCGCATTTTGGATGCGATCGGCGTCAGCTTGCGAACTGGGCTGGTGTCGGAAGATGCAGCGGGCTGAATTGCTGTTTTCGCTGGTTTTGGATTTTTGATTAGTGGTTATTAGCGTGTATTAGTGTTCCCATTCTCCCATTTCGAATCGCGATGAATCCGATGTGTGAACTGCGTTTTTCCTCGAATCTGCCCCAATTCACAATTGCATTCGGTCGAGGGAGTTCAGCGAAGGGTGTCCAAGGACCGGAGAATCAATAACTGTCGGATTAGTCTATCGGGAGGGCGAGGTTCCCAAAGGGTGGGGTGATGCACTCGTCGTTGGTTTTTTACGCAGGAAAAGCTCCCCACCGACCCCGCGTCGGTGGAAGCCATGACTGGCAGGCTAGACGGTAAATAAGACGAGAAAAAGCTTAATGTGTAGTCTTGGTTGCTCCCCTGCCGCCGCGGACGCCAATTTGAGTTCGAGGAAATACAATGTTTTCGGGCAAGATTGAGGGGCCTCTGCAGTTCGTGGCGGCGACAGGGGAGCAACCAAGACGTAAGGGTTGAGGTGTCTTCTTGAAAGTATTGGTTAGCTGACCAGTCGTCGTCCCACCGACTCGGGGTCGGTGGAGACGTCCACTAACGTGAATCAGCAGATAAAAACGAGTAGTGCATAGGCCGTGGACCCACCGGGACAAGCCCGGTGGCGGAGGTCTTCCGAAAAATGGCCCGGATCCTTCGTCGTTATCGCATCCCCACTTGCCCGTTCGGCCGGTGTCGTGTCAAGATATCGGGTAGTGTTAAATTTCATCTGAAGCCGGAAAGGCTCGGCCGGACCGGTGGTTGCGAGATGTCTGATGTCATTGCTTTCTGTCCCACGCCGCCGACTTTGGATCGTAGGCGCGGTTGTTTTACTGGTTGGTGTCTCACTGGCCGGTTACCTGTCGTGGAACACTTCCCGACTGCCTGGTCCGGGTTCGCCTTTGTACGAACAGTACGTCGAGGCATTCCAGGTCGGGGTTGCCGCACTGGATGCCGACGTTCCGCAAATTGGGGGTGAGAACCTCTCACGGGCAATCGAACTGATTCCAGAAGAGCCCGCTGCATGGGCCAACCGTGGTTTGCTGAATCTGTGGACCAGTCGCCTGGACGAGGCGGCTCGCGATCTGGATGTCGCCTTTCGACTGAGTCCCCAAAGTCCCGGCGTGCTGAAGCTGCTGGGCTTACTGGAACAACGTCGCGGTCAATTCAGTGCGGCCGCGGCACACTTGCGTGAGGCGGTCAAGAACAGTCCCCAAGACATCGAAATCCTGTATCTTCTCGCACAAGTCGTCGACCAGGAACAGCAAGAGGGAAGTGACGCCGAACATCAACGGCTGTTAGAGCAAATTCTCATCGTTCGCCCCGGCAATGTGTTTGTGCTGTCCGAATTGTTGCTCATCGAAGCACGACGATCGGATCGCCCTGCCCTGAATGCGACTTTGCAGCGGCTCGAGGAATTGGCGCCCAGTTGGTCGGAACGCTCACGCGCGGCTTTGGTCAGCCTAAGACAGGCGTTGGGAAAGTCGGCTGGCGCTGGAGTCGTTCCCGAACTGCTGACTTTTTCCAATGTGTTACGGGCCGAGTCCGGCTATATCCGGATGGCGGGTGAGGTCAATCCGCAGAGTCCTCAGGGGGGCAGTTCGCTGCATTCCTTTCTACGCCTGACACCGGTGCGGCATGCCCCTGCTCCGCCCGATCTCGAATTGACATTCGAGCCTGAGCCGCTGAAGTCGGCTTCTGCCGGTCCTTGGAATACCGCCCTGCCCGTCTGGCTAAATGGTGAGGGACGGCCGACCCTAATCGTGGCCAGCAGTGAGGAAGTCCGCCGCGTGGATGCGAAATCGGCACTCGCCGAGATGCCGGTCGCACGCAATGGAGTTCTCGCATTCGATTGGAACAACGATTTTCAGACCGATTTGCTGATTGTCGGAAAGCGAGGGTTGCGTTTCCTGCGCCAGGGAAAGGCCGAGGAATTTGTCGATGTCACGGCCGAAACCGGACTTTCAGCGGAAATTCGTCAGGGGGACTACTATGGCGCCTTCGCTGCGGATTTTGATCTGGATGGGGACCTCGACGTGCTTTTGGCCCTTCAGCTGGGACGACCGTTTTTGCTCAGAAATAATTTCGATTCGACGTTCACGCCTCAGAAAACCTGCTCAGAGGTGACTCAACTCCGCGGCTATGCCTCGGCAGATTTTGATCATGACGGTGCTCCGGACGCCGCCTTGTTGGATGGAGGCGGTAATTTGCATATTTTCGCCAATGAACGATCCGGTCGCTTCCAGAAATGGCCCGTGACCGTGCTTCAGGACAACTCGTTTCGCGCAATCGCAGTCGCCGATGCTAATGATGATGGAGTGCTCGATCTGGTCGCGTTGCAGAATGGCGGACGTGTGGTCTGCATCGCGGATCGAGATCACCGCGGATCCTGGGAAATCACAGAACTGGCGCAATGGGAGCCCGGCCCAATCGGCTATGAGCCTCATCAACTGCAGTTACTGGCAGCGGATCTCGACAACAATGGAGTCCTGGATCTCCTGGCATCAGGACCTGAGGGAAGTGCCGCGTGGTTGGGTGAAGGGGGTGGGAAATTTCGGAAGCTGCCTGCCGACTTGCCAGCACAACTGCTCGCTGCTGCCGATCTACGAGACACCGGGCATGTCGATCTTCTCGGTTTAGATGCTTCGGGCCAGCCGTTCCAACTTCGAAACGTGGGACAGAAAAATTATCACTGGCAAAAGATTCGACCGCGCGCAGTGATTGGCCGAGAGGCCGCCGGCGACAATCGCATCAACTCATTTGGGATCGGTGGTGAGATTGAATTGCGGTCTGGAACTCATGTCGTGAAGCAGCCGATTGCCTCGCCCGTCGTGCACTTCGGTTTAGGCGAACGACCGCGGGCAGACGTGATTCGGCTGCTGTGGCCGAACGGGACGTTCCAGGTGGAATTTCAGTCCCCTGTCGACCAGACAATCGTCGCCCAACAGCGACTGAAAGGTTCCTGCCCGTTCTTGTTCACGTGGAACGGTCAGGGATTTGGCTTCGTCACGGACTTTATGTGGAGCACGCCGTTGGGCATGTATATCAATGCCGCGGATAAGGGCGGATTCCTCCAGACGACCGATTGGGTCAAGATTGGGGGTGACCAACTGGTCCCACGCGACGGTGCCTACGAAGTTCGCATCAATGCCAATTTGTGGGAGACCCACTTTTTTGATCACATGGCCTTGCTGGCGGTTGATCATCCTCAAGATACCGAGATGTTCGTTGATGAACGATTCTTTTTCGAAGTCGCCGAACCGGCCTTCCATCTGATGCAGAAACCACGTCCTGTGGCGCATGCCTGGGATCACCACGGCCGCGATGCCAATGACGAAATTCGAGCTGTTGACGGACTGTATCTGGACCGTGCCCGGCGTGGAATTTACCAGGGGGTGGCCGAAGACCACTGGGTGGAAGTGGAGTTGGGAGATGTTTCGTCTGGAAGCGAACGACAGACAGCAATCGATCAAGATCAGAAACAGCCGCCTGGGGAGAACAGACCGCTGTGGCTGATCGCTCGCGGGTGGGTCCATCCAACCGACAGCTCGGTCAACTATGCACTCGAACAAGGCCGGCATGAAAAGCCGCGTGGATTAGTACTCGAGGTTCCCGACGGCAAGGGGAGCTGGAAAGTGGCCCGGGACCGATTGGGATTTCCGGCCGGCAAGCACAAGACCGTCCTGATTCGACTCGACGGTATTGATGGCCCGGGGGTGCCGCCTCGATTCCGCCTGCGGACCAGTATGGAGATCTATTGGGATGCCATCCAATTCGCCCGCGGTGTGGACGATTCACAGGCCGTGAAACAGACCCTGCAGCCGGTCCAGGCTGACCTTCGTTTCCGTGGAATTCTGGCGATGAGTCAAGCGAACCGCAGTTCGCCCGAGTTACCCGACTATGTTCAGATCGTCAATCGCGGTCAGCATTGGCGAGATTTGATTGGCTATCACACGCGATATGGCGATATCCGCGAACTGCTTCAGAAAGTTGATGATCGCTATGCGATCCTGTGCGGAGGCGATGAAGTCGTCCTGCAATTCACGGTGCCAGCGGCTGTGCCGGCCGGTTGGAAACGGGATTTCATCTGGGTCTGTGATGGTTGGGTGAAGGACGGCGATCTCAACACGCGGTTCGGAAAAACGGTGCTTCCGTTGCCGTCGCATGATCTGAAAAGTTACGACACGCCGCCCGGCCGGCTGGAAGACGATCCCGTCTATCGCCGGCATTCACACGACTGGGAAGTGTTTCATACGCGGTATGTGACTCCACAGAATTATGAACAGGGGCTGCGCAACTTCCGAGTTCCCCGGGCAGAAGCGACAGGGAGAGACAGATGAGCCCCTCACAGAAAAAATCGATCATTGCCATCGTATTTGCCGGCTTGCTGGTATTTGTGGCCGTACGAGGCAACGACGGCGGCTTGGCAGGCATCTGGCGTCGCCTGTCAGGCCAGGGGATGCCGGTTTCCAATGCACCGTTGAATGTTGACGAAGCCTTACGCCGTTATGGCTTTCAACTCGAAGAATCCGCCAGTCGAAGTGGCATCGACTTCCGCCACGAGTCCGCGACTCTCGATCCGAAGTTGACACACATCATGCCACTCGTCACGCCTATGGGGGCGGCGGTCGCGGTCGTTGACTTCGACAGTGACGGCTGGCTGGATCTGTATGCCGTGACGAGCAAAGAAGGGGGCCAGAACCGACTCTATCGAAACCGTCACGACGGAACATTCGAGGACGTGGCGCAAGCGATGGGAGTTGCCGATCTGAACCAATCGGGCACAGGAGTCTGTATGGGGACGATCTGGGCCGATTATGACAACGACGGATATGCGGATCTGTTCGTCTATAAGTGGGGCCGGCCCGAACTGTTCCACAATCGCGCGGGCAAGAGTTTCGAGAACGTGACAAGCAGCGCCGGTCTTCCCCCGTGGGTCAATGCGAATTCGGCTTGCTGGTTCGACTACAATCGCGACGGGCGGCTCGACCTGTTCATTGCCGGTTACTGGCCCGATGACATTGATCTGTGGAATCTG
>JAQGHT010000409.1 GCA_028291565.1 Planctomycetaceae bacterium
TGACTAATTCAAGCGATTGCAGACGGCTTGAACGGCAGCCATATCAACTCCGATCACATTTAACATCAACGTCATCTTATCGTCTGCATTTTTACGTAGCCACCCTGCACCGCAGCCGATAAGTCCAGTGGTAATTAAATGACAAAGAGCCCCGTTTAAATTAAGGCTGCGGCATTTACAGCCGTGTCCAGCCAACCAGTTGCCAGGGAATAAATAACTAGAAGAGAAATAACTGAGAGAACTTACTAAAGAAGGAACTAGAAGACAGGCATATGTGATTTGACAAGATCACAATGGCAGGTGAATATGTCTGCAACTACAACTGGACTCAGGTGAGGTTTTTCGGGCGTACGAGGAATTTCATGGCGACCGATGTGTCGCGCGCTGACCTGGACAGCGGACGCGTTGGCTGCACATCACAGGGCGATGTCGACGGCAATTTCACGGCAATTGGGTACACAATTCAGCGCAGCCAGCCATAGGAGACAGTAATACCCGACTGTCGAATGAAACGGGATGGACGTCGGAACGCTTCCATGAAACGCGATGGGGAATGAAATCTCATGTGTTAACGCGCTGTTGGACGATGCGAAATTGACGGATCCCGCAGTGAAAACCGAAATCGATCGGCTGATCGTCGGGTATGGTCAGGGCAAGTCGTGACGTCGTGGAAAACTTCATCGAACTGCGCAAGCAGAGGGTTGAGCAGCTCTGGAGTTCCGGGAGCCGACAACCACAGACGCCGAAACGCAAGAGCACGAGTCGACCGATACCCGGTAGTAACAGCATGTGACCAGATTTACGGACGCACTGACCTGGCGGAACAGTTCCATTCTTCCGGTCTCTCCGCAAGTTGACGAGACTGCCAATCTCGCCCGGGAGCGCCTGCGAGCGAATCCATATTCGCAAGTGCGGGTACTGCAATCCGAATTCCACGAAGGACTTCTCGTGTTGCGTGGCAGCTTTCCGAGTGACTATCATAAGCAGATCGCCCAGGAGGCTATTTGCGACATCAAGTGCGTTGAAATGATTGTCAATGCAGTGGAAGTTGCATCGCGGGGGGTGTCTCGAGAATTGTCAGCGGCACAGTGCTCGCCGTGTCGCTCGCTGTTGCACACTGGTTCGGACAACATGAGCGGATTCCAGGGGCGGGTTTCTCTCTCGGTTGACAGTGGTTCGATACGTTTTGAATTCACGTCATCGGGAAAGATTGGATCGGCGTTCGCTGCAAGTTTCAGTCAGGATTGTTGCTAATGGACTCGGAGAAGTTATTTGCTCGATATCTGGAGCTGCAGACCTATGTGGGCTGGGTTGATGACGACGCACATCGGATTCAGGCGGTTGCGGCGAGCCTCGTTCCTTACCTGCCAGCCCTCATCGAAGACTTCTACAACGAGATCAAGCGGCATCCGACTGCCCTGAAGGTGATCACGGGGGGGGAACCGCAAATCGAGCGACTGAAGCAATCTCTTATCGGGTGGTTGCACGAATTGCTGTACGGTCCCTATGACCGCGATTATGTGTTGCGTCGCTGGCGTGTTGGCAGGCGGCATGTTGAAATTGGTTTAGACCAGATTTACACCAACCTTGCCCTGTCGCGTCTGCGAAGTGGATTGGTGGGGGCGGTGGGACAGGCCTGGCAAGGCGACCAACTCGGATTGGTTGCCACGATTCAATCGCTGAATCGATTGCTCGATCTGGATCTCGCGAAAATCGAGGACGCCTATCAGACAGAATACCTGGCTCGTCAACAGCGTGATGAGCGACTGGCAGCAATTGGTCAAGTTGCCGGCGGAATCGCCCACGAACTGCGGAACCCATTAAATGTCATCAAAACTTCGGCATACTACCTTCTGAATGCGCGCAATCCCACGCGTGAGAAGACAACGGAACATCTGGGAAGAATCGGCCATCATGTCAGTGTCGCGGACGGTGTCATCACCACGCTCTCCAATTTTGCCAAGATGCCATTGCCAGAACTCAACTCGTTTTCGGTCGAACTCTGCATCAAGGAAGCAATGGAGTTAAATCCACTCCCATGCAACATTCCGGAGACAGTGGAATTCCCATACGGTCCTCTGACGGCCAAGGGAGATATTGAACATATCCGTATCGTCTTCGCCACTTTGATTCGCAATGCGCGCGACGCAATGCCCCAAGGTGGGCGGCTGTCAATTTGTGGCAGACAGTTGGAGAAACTCGTCGAAGTCTCGGTGACGGATACTGGATCGGGGATTGCCCCCGAGAATCTGAGTCGTCTGATGGAGCCGTTGTACTCCACAAAGGCTCGCGGTCTGGGGCTGGGCCTGGCGCTCGCAAAAGCGATCCTCGACAAAAATAAGGGCGGACTGACCATCGCGAGCGAACTGGGACGTGGAAGCATTTTTACGGTTTGGCTCATCGGCAACGCAGGACAGGAAAATCCAGCATGAATACTTCAAACACCTCAATTCTGCTGGTTGACGATGAGATCGATTCGTGCCTCAATCTGGCCGATATCTTTAACGATTTGGGTTACCAGGTCGACATCGCGAGTTCCGGTGAAACTGCGCTGGAACTCGTCAGAAAACGCCGCTATGACATTGCCCTGTTGGATCTCATGATGCCGGGCATGGACGGTGCGACACTGGCCAGTGAAATGAAGAAGGAGCGATCGGGAACCGTAACCGTGATTATCACCGCCCATCCTGGCTCTCCGAGAGCGGTTGTGGCTCTGGCAGGTGGAGCTCAGCAACTCTTGTCCAAGCCCGTTGATATCCGAAAAGTCATTGGATTGATCGAGGACGTGGCGGATCAACCGCTGTTGCTGGTCGTTGATGATGACCTGGATCTTTGCACAAATCTCTGGGATTTGTTGCGAGAGCAGGGCTATCGGGTGTGCATCGCCAATGACGTGGCCACGGCGGTCGGACGGATCAAAGACGACGACTACAAGGTGGTGCTGCTGGACATGAAGCTTCCGGATGGCAACGGAACACAAGTCCTTCAGCAAATGCGACACACCGGCCACCAGCCCCAGGTGATTGTCATTACCGGCGGTCTCAACGAGACAGCTCAGAGAACTCAACAGGTCCTGGATGCCAGCGAAAACGCCGTGATGTACAAGCCGATCAATGTGCCGCTCCTCTTGAAAACACTGCTGAGACTGACTTCCGGGACGATCGACGAGCATCCTTGACCGATCTTCATTTCAGACTGATCGTTGTCGAAAGTTTCGGGATTGTCCCACTGTCACTGAGATAACCGATGGCGGAAGGCTCAGGCAATTGTGACGTCCGGATTCAAGTACACGTCTTGAATGTGGTGTAACAGATTGACTCCCTCAGACATTGGACGCTGGAATGCCTTGCGTCCGCTGATCAAGCCCATACCTCCCGCTCGCTTATTGATAATTGCGGTGCGAACGGCTTCCGCCAGATCCGATTCACCAGCCGATGCGCCTCCAGAATTGATCAGGCCGACTCGGCCCAGATAGCAATTGGCGACCTGATACCGGCACAGGTCAATTGGATGCGGCGAACTCAGTTTTTCGTAAACCAGGGG
>JAQGHT010000442.1 GCA_028291565.1 Planctomycetaceae bacterium
AATTCCCAATCCACCTGCTGGCGGCATTCCCACTTTTAAGGCCCGGACGAAATCGTGGTCCATTTTGGCCATCGAATCTTCTTCTTTTTGACCTGTCAGTTGCGTCTGGAACAGCTGCTCCTGCAACCGCGGATCATTCAATTCGGTGTAGGCGTTCGCCAGTTCCATCCCGTCGATAAATAGTTCGAACCGCTCGGCGATATTCGGATCTGACTGCTTACGCTTGGTCAGCGGACACATCGAAGCGGGATAGTCGATGACGAAGACAGGGCCGGTCAATTTTGATTCGACTGACTCTTCAAAAATGTCATTGACGATCACATCGTGGTGCTTTCCGGCAGTTTCCACATGAAAACGTTTGGCGGCTTCCATCACGGCAGCCGTATCGTGCATGTCGCAGCCGGCGTGTTCCCGGAACAATTCCCCGTACTTCGCCCGTTGAAACGGTGGCGTGAAATCGATTTCCTTTTCGCCCCAAGGCAAGACAAAACTCTGGCCGGTCGCTTTGATGGCATTGGCGAAAAGCGCCTCTGTCAGGTCCATCATCGTCTCATAATTGCCATATGCCTGGTAGAGTTCGATCATCGTGAACTCAGGGTTGTGGGTGCTGTCCACTCCCTCATTGCGGAAGACCCGGCCGATTTCAAACACGCGTTCGACACCGCCGACCATCAATCGCTTGAGATGCAACTCCAGAGCAATCCGGAGATACAATTGCATGTCGAGCGCATTGTGATGCGTGATAAACGGACGTGCGGCGGCACCACCGGCAATGGCATGCAATACGGGTGTTTCCGCTTCGACAAACCCGCGTTCTTTCAAGGTTTGCCGGATCGATTCAATGATTTTGACCCGCTTCAACATGCGGTCCAAAACGCCGTCATTATAAATCAGGTCTACATACCGCTGCCGCAGCAGCATCTCGATATCTCTGGCGCCGTGAAATTTTTCGGGTGGTTGCGCGAGCGACTTGGTCAGGAACGTGACTTTCGTCGCTCCGACAGTCATTTCGCCCGTGTTCGTTACTTTCAAGTGTCCGTCGACACCGATGATGTCACCGAGATCGATGCAATTAATCAGTTCCCATTGCTCTTCGGTGAACTCGGCTTTGGACAGCATCAGCTGGATTCGGCCGGTCCAGTCTTGCAAATGCATGAACTTCAGCTTGCCCTTGTCATTCTTGAGCATGACTCGGCCAGCAACACGCGTTTCCGGGCCAACGACTCCTTTTTCCGTCGGGCAGAGTTCACGGGCATTTCGAATGGCGACATGGTTGTCAAACCGCTGGCCCCACGGATCTAAGCCCAATGCTTCGATTTTGTGGAGTTTCTCCAGCCGAGCTGCTTCCAAACGATCAGGGGTCTCTGCGGACATTTTGTTCCTGCGACAGGGGGCCGATGGCCGCGTGAGCGATTTTCTGGAGAACCATTTCCGTTCTCCAAAGGGCAATTGCACGCCGCGTACCGAACCCAAAGGGGCTAGCTATTTCTGGTCAATCTCGAAATCTCCTGAGTTTCCGCACTTGATTTCCAAGACGGCTTGATCAGCGAAACTTGAGAGAAAATTCGGGGGAGCCGGGGGAATATCGTCGAAAGACAATAAAGGGTCAATGCCAACGCGACTTAAGGCAATACTCCGAACTGCCCCGACACATGCCAATTGCCCAAACATCCACAAATACGGACATCCCAGAGATTTTAGAGATTTCCTATAGACGCGACTTTTCGAGACTCACAATCGATTGAGCCCGAGATCGGTTTTGACAAGATTACAAAAACCGAGAACGGAAACGCCGTGATTGATTTCCGTAGCGAATCTGGTGAGAGATTGGGGCGGTTCGCCCCGTCACGGGTCCGATGCCCGAAGTTTTTCAACCCTGGCTAAGTGGAAATCAGCGTTCCGAAAATCGCTCACGGCGTAACCGGGTGGGCACACGGCCCAACGCGAATCGATTTGAATGAATCACGCAACAGGCCTCGTTGGGCCGCCTGAAGGCGGAACTCCAGGGCGGAACTCCGACGAAAATCCACGCTGCCACTTGCGGGTTGAATTCGCCCTGATGCCTGGATATCCTCTCGAAGTACCATCAGCGGACGGTATTCAGCACGTTCGCATCCGGTATTGAATTCGCATTTCCCCTTTGATTCCGCGCTCGAAAATTTTGAAGGAGTACCAGACTCATGCCGACAAATGGCGATTTGAACCGTAAATTGAGGATGGCCCTGGTGGGTGGCGGTCAGGGGGCGTTTATTGGTCGAGTTCATGCCACGGCAGCAGTTTTGGACAACCGGGCGGCGTTGGTGGCGGGGGCACTCTCTTCAAATCCAGAAAAAGCGAAGGCATCGGCGCCGGACTACGACATTCCCGCAGATCGAGCCTATGGCTCGTACCAGGAATTGATCGAGAAGGAACTGGCACTGCCCGCTGACAAGCGGATCGATTTCTTGAGTATCGCGACGCCAAATCACACACATTTCCCCATCGCGAAGGCCGCCATTCAGGCGGGATTCAATGTGATTTGCGACAAACCATTGACGTTCACTCTCGCTGAAGCAGAGGAACTCGCCGCCATCGTCGCCAAATCAAACGTCGTCTTTGCCGTGTCGCATAATTATACGGGCTATCCGCTCGTCCGGCATGCTCGAGCGATGATTGCGGCAGGAGAACTCGGCGAAATCCAGGCGATTCGATCAAACTACATCCAAGGCTGGCTGCGAACTCGGCTTGAATCGAGCGATCAGAAGCAGGCGGCGTGGCGGACAGATCCAAGCAAATCGGGCGCTGCTGGTTGTTTTGGCGATATCGCCACACACGCTTATAATCTTGGACGTTACATGACTGGATTATTGCCAGCCGAGATTTCGTGCAATCTCAAGATCTTCGAACCTGGCAGGCAGTTAGATGATTATGGGCATGCGGTGATTCGCTATCAGAACGGCGCCCTGGGTACCGTGACCGCCAGTCAGATTTCGCACGGGAGAGAAAACGATCTGTTTATCGAAGTCGACGGCACAAAGGGCGCTTTGTCCTGGCGTCAAGAAGAGCCGAACGTGATGACAATTCGCCGCAATGGACAGCCACATGCCCTTTACACCCGCGATCCGAATTCCTCATTCATGAACGACGCGGGTAAGGCCGCCTGCCGCTTGCCGTCCGGTCATCCGGAAGCCTTCTTCGAAGCTTTTGGAAACGTCTATCGCTCGGCCTACGACGACATGGTCAAGCGGGCATTGGGGCAGCCATTCGAAAAAACGAACACGATTTACCCCAATGTTCAAGACGGGACCGAAGGCATGTTCTTCATTGAACAATGCGTGGCCAGCAGCCAGAAGAACGGAGCCTGGGTTCCGTTTAAGCACCCCCTGGCCCGCAAATAAAGGGTGGGCCCGCAAATAAGGGGGCGAATTGGTTGTTGATCGAACTTATTGATGATCGGTCGGATCAGTCCAATGATTGCCAATAGACCCTACCACCGATGCGGAACAGCCAGGATCGCGCCCAGCCAATGAAAACAGGAGCCGAATAATCGGCTCCTGAGTTTGGCATTCGGTTTTGACTTGTCAGCACATCGATTGAACGAGCACTAGAGGACGTTGGCGATGGCATGTGTCGATTCAAGCCGTCTCGTTTGTGCTCGTAACTCGGGAGTTCAAAGTCGCGTCGTTCGCGGATGTAATCAGAATACCGCACGGGGCATTGTCGAATCGATTTGGCGGATCGATTCGCGTCGCAGTCACCTGATTTCCAGACCAGATTGGTCTGGATTCCACCTCGCGAACCAACATTAAGTAGGTCCGTCGACAGTTTATACTGTTCGCGGCCAATAATGAGTGTTTTTCACTACTGATCCCCGCGACCAAACGTCT
>JAQGHT010000443.1 GCA_028291565.1 Planctomycetaceae bacterium
TCGGCGAATTCCGTGTCGGATGTCGCTGTCGTAGCGACAATCGGTTCGGCTTCGCCGCCGTTGTTAAAGATGTCATTCAATACGGGAAGGTTCTCAAGATTTGATTGAGACGCATCATATTTGACGCGGCCTGCCTTCGGACGAGCCTGGCCTGCTTTGGAAGGATTATCTGGTGTGACCTTGATCGCTGGAGATGCGGCTCTCCGCTTTTGCTGCACGGGTGCGACAACAGTTTCCTCGCCTCGTTGCTCAGCGCTTTCTGACTCGGTAGCTTCCTGGCGCAAAGCCGCTGTCCGTGATACGGGTCTTGCGGTCAGGGTCGATGCGCCGCGTCTGGCCGTGGCAGGTTTCTGCTGCTGTTGGCGGAGATTTGACATCGTCGAGGAATCATTGCTGCCGGAGTCCTCATCGGCGGCTTCATTGTTTTCGGGCAGATTCGTATTCGCTGGCGGATTCCGATTAAAGATGGGGATTGGGAACACAGGCTGCTTTGCAGGTACGGACTGCGGCTCAGACTGTTCGTCGGTGTATCCTTCTTGAGCGCGCGCCAAGCCCGACATCGGCGGTCGGCTATTGACGCCGTTGACCTTGCGAATTTCAATGCGAGGCGGGGTGCCTGACTGAGCATTCGCGAAGTAGGAAGAACTGGCGATACGCCGTTCGCTCTTCTTAATCAGCGTTTTATTAGCCAGGTCGCCGGGGACGACCAGCATCTGATTCAAAACCACAGTGTCTTTGGTGTGCGACGGATTGCCGTTGCCACCACCGACCATCACGTCCACGCGGCGGACGCGATAGACCTTGTCTTCATTGATTTTGTAGACAATGTCCACGACGCCGGGTTGCTCGGGCAGGAAAATCGGCGTGGCGTTGACTTCCGCGAACAGACGCCCCATGGCGCCATACTTGTCAGTCATGCCATCGACGTCACGCGTTAACTTGTCCGAATTAAAATAGTTGTTCTCTTCGAGTTTAAAGTCTTTCCGTAACGTCGCTTCCTCAATCACATCGTTACCGCGGATCAAAATCTTACCGACTTTGAACCGCGTTCCTTCGACGATGGAATAGACCATCGTGACGTAGGCCTTGTCCTCGGCGAATTCCGGCTTGGCCGTGATTTTGGCTTCGAGGAATCCGACTTTCTGATAGTACTCGCGCAGTCCGGAAACGTCGTCATCCAGGTCGCTGGGATTATAATTTCCCCCCAGCGGAATGAAATAAACCAGCCGTTTCGATGTCTTCAGATGTAATTTCAATTCACCGGGCGTGAAGAATTCATTGCCTTCGAAACGCATGCCGTTGACGTAAGTCTTGGGTCCTTCGACGATCTCGAAGACCGCTTGACGATCGTCTTCCACGTCGCCCTTCTGCAAGGTCACTTTGCAGAAGTGATAACCCTTGTCTTTGTAGTATCGTTCAATGGCTTTTGCCGCTTCGCGATTCAAAGTCGTTCCGAAGGGGCCACCTTTGCGAAGACCGGTCACGCCTTCCAGGACGCGGGTTTTGATCCTCTTGTTTCCAACGTACGTCACCGCATCCAGAATCGGAGCTTCAATGACACGGAATTTCAGCACTGTTCCTTTGTCGGTCGTCGTGTAAATGGGCGTGACACCGGTGAACCAGCGCGTTTCGAACAGAGCTTTGACATCTTCGCGAACTCCCTTGGGGGTTGCCGGACGCCCTTTGCGAGTCTTAATCAGTCGGAGAATACTGGCATCGGGAATGGTGACATTGCCTTCAATCAGAATCTCAACGATCGGATTTTCGTTGACTTCTTCCGGTTGTGTCAGGACTTGCCAGGGTTCGCGAGTTTTGGTGTCCTCGTCGTCGGAGATGGGGACCATCCGCGGACGCAATGGACGCTGGGCACGCGGAGTCGCCGTTTGTGCGAAGGCGCCTGTGCGCCATTCCAGCGGTGGGAGAATACAGCACATCAATCCCGACAACGCCAACGCCGTTCCCCACCACCAGGAGCTGATTGCTCGCTTGATTGGTTGGGTCGTGCCAGGCTCGCGGGTGTCGAATAGGACACCGTTCATAAGCTCTGTGTGGGGATTGAGGTTTGGTGGATGGAATTGGGGCGAAAGCCCCCCAAGGATTTGGTCTGGCAACCGGGCTGATGCCGGTGTTTAGTTGGTTTGAGTGGGTTTTCCTCAAGTTTTGTCAGCTCGGATCCGCTAGGGCCGCGTAGAAATATCCGAATCCTGAATTCTCAGCAAGATGAATTCGCAAATTCAGCTGGGGCGAAGGCGCACGAGGCGGAAAACATTGGTACAGAACCAGTTCCAGACCGAAATTGCAGGCCGAGGTTTCAACGGCACGCCCAGCGATTTGAGTGCGGCGTCATGCGTTTCAACAATGTCCCACAACGATCGCAGCCCTGCAGTGCAAAGGATTTCCCGCACCGCTGGACTCGGGCAATGGACGGCCATTTGCCCCGGCAATTTTTTCAGCGATTTCCAGATCCGCACCAGCAACGCCAGTTGCGGACTGCCCATGTAATTCAGACGCGACAAATCGACCACCAGGCTGGGGACCGCTAAACCTTGAATTTGATTCAAGATTTCATTGCCGACCTCGCTCACGTTGCTCCATTGGCCCTCATTGATGAGCGGATTCAGAGTCAGCGAGGCATAGTTGCTGAAACGGTCGAATTGATAAGGGGACTCGTGGGACTCCACCGATACAGCTCCAGAAAGACGACCCAGGCCGGAGCGGAAATTCTTAACCATCGACACACCGTCGCCCTCTTCCTTGAGGTTGGCGAAATCGCAGACCTATCACAAATCGATGGTATGCTACCAGGAGTCCTGGAACTGCCATAGAGGATCCCTTCAGAATTCGATTTCCGCCGAATTCATCGCATTGCCACCCCGAATGTGAAAGAGTCCGATCGAAAGACTGGACGAGCCTTCAATCCGACCTCATAATCTAAGTTGATAGTCTATTGTGCGCGCACCTTCCCAAGTTGCCGCTGTCGATCGCAAAACTTCGTTGATGTTCCATTGATTCATTTGATTGCTTCCAGATGCTTGCT
>JAQGHT010000445.1 GCA_028291565.1 Planctomycetaceae bacterium
CCGTTCTTGGGTGAAGTCGCCAATTGCGAATCTCGAACGAGTTGTGAAAACTTCTGTCGTCGAAGTTTTCACCACGTTCGTTCCCTGCGCCCGGACAGGTTGAAAACCTGTCCTACTTCAATGGTGCTATTCTTTTGTGACGGCCTCATCGAGATTGAAAATTGTATTGGCAATTGCGGTCATCGTCGCCACATCCACAGGCGACAGCGTTGTATTCGGTTTGGATTCTCCGACCGTGATCAGTTTCGCAGCCGCTTCAGGGTGTGCCGCGTATTGATTGTGAAAGGATTGCCACTCGTTTTGCAGTAGCTTCAATTCTGCAGCGGCCGGTGTTCGTGCCAGAACCAGACGGAACGCATAAGTCAGTCGCGCATCGAGCTCGGGGCCGGCTTCGCGCAGGGTTCGCTCGGCAAGACTGCGGCTGGCTTCGACAAAGCCAGGTTCATTCATCAGGGCTAATGCCTGAATCGGGGTATTGGTCCGCGGCCGGCGCACAGCACAGATTTCTCGTGCGGGGGCATCGAAGGCTGCCATCGTCGGGTGATGCACAGTGCGTCGCCAGAATGTGTACATGCTGCGTCGGTAAAGGTCCGCACCATGGCTCTGAGGATATTCCTGTCCCGCTGACGCGAGCTCCTTCCACAAGCCCTCCGGTTGATAGGGCAAGACGGATGGTCCTCCAATGCGTTCCGTCAGTAGTCCAGACGCAGCGAGCGCTTGATCTCGGATCAGTTCTGCGGGCATTCGGTAGCGTGGTCCGCGGGCCAGCAGGCGATTATCGGGATCGCGACGATAGAGTTCCACGGAACCGCGTGATGATTGGCGATACGTGGCACTCGTCACCAGCATTCGCAAGAATCGTTTCACATCCCAATTGGTTTGAATGAACTCCGTCGCCAGCCAGTCCATGAGTTCCGGATGACTGGGGGCCGCCCCCTGAGTCCCAAAATCCTCGGGAGTGGAAACCAGACCCGTGCCGAAGATCAATTGCCAGTAGCGATTCACGATGACCCGACTGGTCAGCGGATGCCCTGGATGTACGAGCCAACGGGCCAATCCCAATCGATTGCGGGGAGCATCCGGCGAAAGGGATGGCAAAGCACCGGGCAGGGCCGCGGACACTCGCTCCCCGGGTTTGTCGTAGGCCCCGCGAATCAGCACAAACGTGTCGCGTGGCATCGGAAGCTCGCGCATCACCATGGTGACCGGGGCTGCGGCCAGGGTCGCCTCTTTCTTCTTCTGGACGGCCAGGACCTGGTTCATGATTTCTTGACGTGGTGTGACCGACGCGGCATCAGTTCCAACTGCCTTCAGCTTCTCTTGCAGCGACTGAATTTCGCCATCCAGCGTCGCCGCCTGCTGCTCCTGGTCGGGAGTCGTCAATCGCAGGATTGGCGGAGCATTGCCGTGGCCTCGTCCGCTTTCGTCAATGCTGTTGAAGAACGCATAGAAGCGATAAAAATCCGCTTGAGTAAACGGATCATACTTATGATCGTGGCATCGACTGCAACCGAGAGTCAGGCCTAACCAGACATTGGCCGTGGTTTCCACTCGATCGACCACGTATTCGACGCGGAATTCTTCCAGGATGATGCCGTCTTCATCGTTAATGCGATGGTTGCGGTGGAAACCGCTGGCCACTAACTGGTCGCGCGTCGGTTGCGGCAACAGATCGCCTGCCAGTTGTTCGATCGTAAATTGGTCGAAGGGCAAATTACGATTGAAGGCTGCAATCACCCAGTCGCGCCAGGGCCACATCGTGCGGAAAATGTCCCCCTGATAGCCTCCAGAATCGGCGAACCGAGCCGCGTCCAGCCAATCCAGCGCGAGACGCTCTCCGTAATGTGGGGACGCGAACAAGCGATCGACCAGTTTTTCATAGGCGTCAGGCGACGCGTCGGCCAAAAACGCATCGACTTCCGCAGGGGTTGCGGGCAGTCCTGTCAGATCCAATGTCACGCGACGGATCAACGTGATCCGATCAGCCTCGGGAGACGGAGAAAGTCCCGTCTGTTCCAATCGCGACAGAATAAAATGATCGAGTGGATTGCGAATCCAGTCCGGTTTTTGAACCAGGGGCAATGCCGGTCGCGAAGGCGTCTGGAATGACCAGTGTTGTTCGTATTTCGCGCCCTGTTCCACCCAGCGTTTGAGAATCTCCTTCTCAACAGCAGACAATTGCCGGACGGCCGACGGCGGGGGCATTCGTTCGGAATCATCTGTCGAATGAATGCGTTGGATCAGTTCGCTGCGATCTGGCTGGCCAGGAACGAGCGCAATCGCTCCGTTGCGTTCCTTCCGTGCCGAGGTCTCATCATCTAATCGCAATTCAGCCTTGCGCGTTGAGGGATCAGCACCATGGCAATGAAAACATTTGTCCGCCAGAATCGGCCGTACGTCGCGGCTATAACTGACGGGAGCCAGATTTGGCTCGGCCAGCGAAACCGCGTTTGTTGAGATCAGGCAGGCCGCGAACAGAGCGCACGCGAAAACAGTGGAGTGAATATTCCTCTTTGATTGGCGATCGAAATCGCGAGCCGCAATCGGCATGTCGTGTACTCTCGAAAACTTGGCTTGTCACGAGAACTCGGCGCGGGTCATCGCAACACATATCGACTCTTCGATACATCAATCTTCGTGGACCGAGCGCGAAGTGTCGAGAGTACAGGTCAACATTCTTCGCGTGGGAGTGTGGCAATGATTACTGGCAGTTCGATCTGACCGTCGGGGGCCGAAGGGAGGCCCGCTTCCCGTTCATAGTGTCATGGAATCCGCAACCGGAAGTTCGCTCGTTCCGGCTGATTGAGCCCGTAATCTCGCCAGACCTCGCCGGTGAAGGCCCCGCTTCAGTCAGCGTGGTTTGAAACCATCGTTCGGTCCAAAGCAGACGGAGCAAGTGTTTTCCCAGTAACACCCGACTGCGTGCCGGAAGTCGATTCCGTTCCATGTCCGCGTTCGTGTCGTCCCCACCAGGCATCCGCGTCTTCCATGGTCCACTGTTGAGCGGTTGGGCATCGCAGCAGCATTTGAGCCAAGTCACGAGCTGTCGCAGGCCGTTTGGTTCGCATTTTTTCCAGGCACCCCAGCAATGCGTTTTCCAGCTCTACGGAAACCGGTTTCCCCAGTCGCTGGGAGGGTGGAATGGGAGTTTCATCGATGTGCTGAGTGCAGAGTTCGACGATTCCTTTTGCCGTGAATACGGTTTCGCCGGTGAGCAGGAAATATCCAACCGCACCGACGGCATAGAGATCGCTTCGACCGTCCACCGAATTGGGGGCTTGAATGGCTTCGGGTGCCATATAAAGCGGTGTGCCGGTAATTGCGCCCGCTGTCGTCAAGCTGGCCTGTTTTTTCTCGTCGGCCGCCTTGACCAGTCCAAAGTCCAGCACCTTGAGAATGTCGGCCTCGCAGCCGCGTCGATTGAGCATTAAGTTGGCGGGTTTGATATCGCGATGGACCAGCCCTTGCGAGTGCGCTTCGAACAGCGAGCCGCACAATTGCAATAAGATGCGTACAACACGTCCTTCGGGTTGCGGACCATATCGTTCTACAAGCGACTCGAGGTTGATGCCATCGAGATATTCCATGGCATAATAAAAGACGCCTTCAGGGGTCCGCCCATAATCGTAAATTGCCACCGTATTGGGGTGGTTCAGCTGGCAGGTGATCTGCACTTCGCGCTCAAAACGTTGAATCGACGCGTCGTTGACCTTGTCGACGTCCAGCAGTTTGATGGCGGTTGGACGTCGCAACATGGCGTGATGGCCTTTGTAGACGACACCCATTGCTCCCGCACCCAGCTTGTTCTCGAGCGTATATTGCCCCAGTTGCCTGGCATTAATCGAGGCCCTCTGGGCTTCTCGACGCAGCTTGCTCAACATCACGGTAAAGATGAAAATCGCAGCGGAACTGATCGCCAGGAGCACGAATAATGCCCAAAAAGTCCACTGCAAAATGAACAGCGGCTCATAGGCTTCGGCAACATCGATTTCTGTCGTCACGCCCATTTCAAATTGGGGCAGCCAGGTCCAGGCCCCGATGACCGGAACGCCGCGGTAATCGCGATAGCCTTCAACGTCAACACCCGAATTTCCAGACACCGCATCCTGAGCCATTTTCGTCAGTGGCAATGCGGAACGACGTAATGTGGGGTGAAATCCCTGTGTCAGGTCGCCTTGTGGATCGCGGATTTGAACATTAAGAATTGAGCGTGCATTCGGCTGATCGGGTAATAGGCCGGTCAAAATCAATTGCTCATCAAAGCGGCTATTGGAAATCAATAGCCCAGATTTGTCGAAACCGTAAGTCTCACCCGACTCACCGATTCGACCCAGCTGCATGATCTGGGTCAGCTCCTGTTCGGGACGGATTCTCAAGGCGAGAACGCCGACAACTTCAAAACTCGCGTCGCGAACCGGGGCGCAAACATACATCGTCGGAGTTCCCGTTCGCAATCGGCCTGATTCGTCAGGCATGGCAATTACGCTGGGAAACGGCGCGCAGACGTTTGCCTCACCCTTCAACGCTTTCGAAATGAAGCCGTCATATTCTGGGATGTCGTGCATTCCAATCAGCTGCTGCGAGGTCGCGCTGACGATCTGTCGCGACTTGTTGGCGATAAAGAAGCCCGCATATTCATGCGCGGAAATCGCGGGACTGAGTTGTTTGCTCAGTTGTCGGTTCAAATCCGGAACGGCCGAAGGCGATACCGAAGGCGATGCTGTCGAGTTTCCGGCATCGTGAGCCTCGAGCAATTTATAGATTGATTCGCGAATGGCCTGATTGTTGGCCAAGGCCGAGACATTCGATGTCTGAACGTGCCACCAACTCTGCAGCATTCCGACTTCAACATTCAACAGCGTCTGGAGTTGCGACTTCAGATTCTCCTTCATTGTCGATTCGATCGCGCTGCGAACGCCATAGCCCACAACAGACAAGACGACGGTCGCAATGATTGGCCAGATCCAAATTCGCTGCTTGAAAAACAGTCCGGTCCGGCTCAATGAGCGCGACAGACTTTTTGAAGCAAACGTCA